>CAZSNH010000333.1:0-3931 GCA_964607855.1 uncultured Hyphomicrobium sp.
TGAACCCGATTTGCCCTTTGGTAGAGCGAAGGCTTGTTGCATTGCTGTCTCGTCGAGGCCCGGGGCCACCGTGCGGCGGTTGACGAAATCGGTGGTGGAAAGCGTGCCGCCGGCTTCGCTGGCGAGCTTATCCATGGCTTCACCCATGCCGGCGCGTGAGACAAGCTTGGCGGCGAGCTCGTTGAGGAGACGCTTCTTTTCGGCGGCGAAATATGTTGTCTTCACGTCGGCCTCAGACTCTTCAAATGTTTTTTGCTTTTGCGGTGTCGTGCCCTGATGGTCGACCCAGGCATAACCGTTGGCGACCGGAAGCTCTATGGCCTCGAGAGGCAGACCGGCTTCGGCGCTGAAGGCGGCGTTCACAATCGCAGGGCCATCCGGCATCTCAAGAGCAACCTTGCCGTCCGGCGTCTTATTATTGCGGTCGGAGTTAGCGACTTCGACGTAATTAATCTTCAGAATTTCGGAAATCTCTTTGAGCGTCTTTCCGAGGTTCCGGTTCTCCTCGACGAGATCGAACCGTTTCTGGA
The DNA here is from genome assembly GCA_964607855.1 of uncultured Hyphomicrobium sp. Classification (GTDB taxonomy): domain Bacteria; phylum Pseudomonadota; class Alphaproteobacteria; order Rhizobiales; family Hyphomicrobiaceae; genus CAZSNH01. The sequence goes on from CAZSNH010000333.1 coordinate 531, forward strand.
TTTCGGCTGCGGCCTTTTCGGCGGCAAGCTTGTCGCGAATCTTCTCCTTCGTTTCCTCGAACGTACTCTGCTTTCCGGGTTGGATTTCGATGACGCGAAGCAGCACGTATGAGAAGCGGCCCTGTACAACATCCGAGACCTCGTCGCGTGCGAGCTTGAAGGCGGCTTCACCGATCGTTTTGTCGATAAGCTGTTTCTGGGTCAGGAGTCCAAGATTGATATCGGCTTCCGAGGCGCCGGCCTCTTGCGCAACGTCGCGAAAGTTCTTGCCTCCCGCAATGGCGGCCTTTGCCGCCTCGGCAGCGGCCCTATCCTTGAAAGAGATCTGCTGGATGCGCCGCCGCTCGGGGACATCGTATGTCTCTTTCGAGCGCTCATAGACGTCCTTGGCCTCTTCGTCGGTAACGGACATCTCCTTCTTCAACTCGTCGACGGTAAGCAGGAGGGCGCCGAACTTGCGATATTCGGGAATGACGAATTGGCTCTTGTTGCTTTCATACGTCTCTTTGAGCTTTGCTTCATCGGGATCGGCCACCGTGACCAGGTCCGGATTGATCTTGAAGCTCTCGATCTTGCGCATTTCCTCGCGCCAGGCGTGTTGCGCCTCCAAGAGGGGAGTGGGCACAGCGACCGCAGAGGTGACGGCTGAAACGACCTGCTTGCGCAGCTCCTCCTGCCGCAACAAAGCTTCGAAAGCCTGATTGCTCATGCCGATCTGGCGCAGAAACTCGTCATATATGGCCTTGGAAAACTTACCGTCGGCGCCCTGAAGGTTTTCATCCTTCTGTATGATCTCGGCGAGTGATTGGTCCGAGAGGCCAAGCTTGAGCTCGCTTGCATAATTGTCGAGTACAGTATCGGAAACGAGCCGTGTCAGCGCATATCGATCGAGTCCGAATGTGCGTGCCTCCTCGATTGTGAGACGCTTGCCGAGCTGTCGCGACTGGGCCGAAATCTCGTTCTGGAATGCGCGCTGGAATTCGGGAATGGATATTTCCGACGGGCCGACCTTGGCGACCGATCCCATGCCGAAGCCGCGGAATACATCGTCGATATTCCAAAAGATGCCGAAGCTCACGATGAGAATTGCGAAAAGAACTTTTGCGAGCCAGCCTTGTGCGCCGCGCCGGAGTGCATCGAGCATTAGTGTCGTCGTCCCGTGTTAGCGGGCGCCACTTCGGGCATTTTAATACCCGTAGCGCGCAAAGAACCGCGGAGAAAGTCCTCAATTCCCTTGAGAGGGTCGGGTGGTCGCGTGATATGAAGCCCACCCGAGACCTGAATGCAAGTGCTGTGAGACCATCTAAGGCCCGGTGCGACATACATTAATCATTGCCAACGAAGTCCAGGGAGAAGCGAGCCAATGCCGGGGGGAGTTGGAAATGCGGGGATCCACCCGCTCGTAGCGGGAAATTGGAAGATGAACGGGCTCAAAGCGGCTCTTGCCGAGGCTCGGCGCGTTGCGGAAGCAATTAGTGGGGCCGGGGCGCCAAGCTGCGACGTCATGATTTGTCCGCCAGCGACCTTGATCCTTGCTCTTGCGGCTGAGGCCTCCGGAACGCCGCTCAAGGTTGGTGCACAGGACTGTCACGCGAGCGCGAGTGGTGCGCATACGGGCGATATTTCGGCCGAGATGCTCAAGGATGCAGGAGCAGAGGCGGTCATTGTCGGCCACTCGGAACGGCGCAGCGACCACACAGAAGGGGATAAGCTCGTGCGGGCGAAGGCCTCCGCCGCCCACCGCGCAGGACTTGTCGCCATCGTCTGCGTCGGAGAAACGGCAGGTGAGCGGCGCGCGGATTTGACACTTGATGTCGTCGCTCGCCAGCTCGCGGGTTCATTGCCGGAGAGTGCTACGAGTGCAAACACGGTCATAGCCTATGAGCCTGTGTGGGCCATCGGCACGGGCCTGACACCGACGGTGGAAGAGGTGGCAGCCGTGCACGCGGCGATCCGCAACATCGTTGAGGCCCGTTTCGGTGAAGAGGGATCTCGTATGCGGCTGCTCTACGGCGGGTCTGTGAAACCTGATAACGCGGCCGAGCTGATGGCTATTGCAAACGTGAATGGTGCACTCGTCGGGGGGGCGAGCCTTAAATCCGTTGATTTCCTCGCCATAATTTCGGCATACCGCGCATGATCCTGCAATGCGAACGGCTTTACCTGCTCTCGTGTTCGGACATGATATCGAAATTTGCTCTAGGGATAGCGATGAGCCGATTCTTATCTCTTGCCGGAAGCCTCGTAATTTTTTCGGGCATTGCGTTTGCCGAGCCGATGGACAAGGCGACGTGCGCGGCCATGTCTGCCGAGTATCAAGGGCTCATCGCTGCGGGATTGAAGGCAGATCTTGAGAAGGGGCCTGAGTGGGGCAAAGCCAATCTCAATGAAGAGAGACTGAAACTCATTGCACGTCTTATCGAGGTCGAAGAAACCCTGGCATTTCGCTGCCGGACACTCGCTATTCCGGTCAAGCGTCGCGAGGCTGTGCCCGGTCTCGATCCGGCAGCTACGGGCGAGATCGACACCGCAACTCCAGCCGGCGCTTCCGCAGCAAAGGCGAAGCAGAAAAAACGCCGGTCGCGCCTTCCGCGGCGGAGGCTTCTGCGAGCGCGTCGAATTCGGTCACGGGGAGTACCCCCGAAGCCGGCAACTCCGCCTCAAAACCCAATGTAATCCGGCTGAAATCCAAGACGTCACCGGCCAAGAAAAAGTCTCAGCCCCAGCCACAGGCTGAAAAACCGGGACTCTTTATCCTCGAATAGGTATTGCTGCCGCGCCCCCTGGCGGGGAGGGACGGACTGGTGTAGAAGGCCCCGATTGTGGCTGATCGCCGCCAACGGATCAGGAGCCTTCTCCCGGCATGTCTGCTCTTACTACGGTACTCCTTGTCATACATCTCATGGTCGCAGCTGCGCTCGTGGGCGTTGTACTTCTCCAGCGCTCCGAGGGTGGGGCTCTTGGCATCGGCGGCGGGGGAGGCGGATTCCTGACGGGCCGCGGGACGGCCAATCTTCTAACCCGCGTAACGGCAGCACTCGCTGCGGCCTTCTTTGCGACGAGCCTCTTGCTAACCATAACGGGCCCGCGCAGCACGGGCGGGGCATCGTCCGTCATCGATAAGGCGGCAACACCCGGGCCTGCATCCAGCACATCGGCTCCCGCAACACCAGCCGCTCCGGCAACCAGTGATCAGCCCGCTCCGCCAGGCGGTGGCATTCTCGACAAGCTAAAATAGGCGCCCAACGATCTTACGCTTTCCGCTCTCGCCGCCAACTGCTACGAACCTGTTTTCCGTCGTGGAGGAGTGTGGAACGACCGTGCCGATCCGAAGCCCATTTCTCGCTCCTCCATCATGTCTTTGCGCCCTGTCGCTAGGCGTCGCGGCCATGCTGGGCGCC
>CAZSNH010000334.1:0-331 GCA_964607855.1 uncultured Hyphomicrobium sp.
GATGTTGGTCGCAAACCCCGGCGGATACATTTCCTCTACCGCCGGCGCCCAGACGAGATCGGCACCCGCGCGAGCAAGGCTCGCGCAATCGCCTTGCTCGTCGCGGGGGTAGCGGGAGAAATCCTCATGCGGGGCAAATTGGGTCGGGTTCACGAAGAGGGAGACGACAGCCCGAGAGGCTTTCTTCTTCGCGAGTTTGACGAGGCCAAGATGACCCTCATGCAGTGCCCCCATGGTCGGCACGAGCGCGATCGTATCCCCCGCCCGCCGCCAGTTTGCGATCTTGCGGCGCAAGTCCGACAAAGGGGTCTTCGGGCGCCGCTTTCGCCAT
>CAZSNH010000334.1:341-3930 GCA_964607855.1 uncultured Hyphomicrobium sp.
GTCCTTAATCTGCCGAATAATAGGTACAACTTGAGCGGGCACGAATGGGTCTCCTTGTGGATATCTCGGCGGCCGGGGACGGGTCAGCGTGCAAGCTTGTTCGCGACGCCTGCCACGTCAAGAGCTATTGAAGGAGCATAGTGGATCACCAATCTCCAAGAGGTGCGGAGCCAATGCGAATCGTGTGTTGGTGACCGGTCAGTCGAGGTGGTGCCATGGTCGCGCTCCGAAAATCCGAATTCGCCCATTCGCCGCCACTGTCCGCGGATCTGCCGGCGCGTGACGAAATCTCTTCCCATTTGCTGATCGACGAATTGCGTCTCGTGGGCGGGCTCATCGAGCGAGCCGTCTTCACCGAGGACGAGCGCCGGCGCACGGCCGATCTCGCCCGCCGTCTTGTCATGTCGGCGCGCGCCAACCGGGCGCAGCACTCGGGTATCGACGCTTTCATGCACGAGTACGGGCTATCGAGCGAGGAGGGCGTCATCCTGATGTGCCTCGCCGAGGCCCTGTTACGCATTCCGGATGCCGAGACAGCGGACAAGTTCATTGCCGAGAAGATTGCCGGCGGACACTGGGAACGTCACCTCGGTCATTCGGGCAGCCTCTTCGTCAATGCTTCGACCTGGGGCCTGATGCTGACCGGGCGCATCGTGAAGCTGCGCGAGAGTCAGGGGGCTAATCCGATGGATTCCCTGAAGCGCCTTGTGGCGCGATCAGGTGAGCCGGTCATCCGCCAGGCGATAAAGCAGGCGGTGAAGCTCTTGGGCGACCAGTTCGTTCTCGGCCGCACGATCAAGCAGGCAGTGACACGTGCGGAAGCCTACGAGGCAAAGGGCTACCGTTTCTCCTACGACATGCTTGGGGAAGCTGCCCGAACCAATGGCGATGCCAAGCGCTACTTGGACCGTTACATGGACGCACTCGACGTGGTGGGCAAGGCCGCCGGTCCCATCGCTTCGGTGCATCACGATGCCCTGATCTCCCGGCCCGGACTGTCGATCAAGTTATCCGCTCTCCACCCGCGCTTCGAGCCCGGCAAGGAGGACCGCCTCGCGCACGAACTCTTTCCGCCGGTCCTGACGCTGGTCAAGGCGGCCAGGGAGGCTGGGCTCAACATCACCATTGATGCCGAAGAACAGGACCGGCTTGATGTCACGCTCGACGTTTTCGGCGCGCTCTTCGTGCACCCCGCACTGGCACACTGGCATGGCCTAGGCATTGCTGTGCAAGCCTACGGCAAGAGAGCCGTGCCCGTCCTGCGCTGGCTGCGCCGGCTCTCCGAACGCATGGACAAGAGAATTCCTGTGCGGCTCGTCAAAGGCGCCTACTGGGATACCGAAATCAAGCTCGCGCAGGAGCGTGGCCTTCCTGACTATCCGGTCTTCACCCGTAAAACCCATACCGATGTTTCCTATCTCGCGTGCATGCGGCTGCTTTTGTCGGATTCCAAGGCCTTCTACCCGCAGTTCGCGACCCACAATGCGCATACGTTGTCGACCGCTTACGTCACGTCGAAACAGGCCGATTACGAATTCCAGCGCCTCCACGGCATGGGCGAGGCGCTCTATGCGGAAGTGATAGGCCCGGACAAGCTGAAGCGGCCCTGCCGCATCTATGCGCCTGTCGGCGACCACGACGAGCTCCTCTCTTATCTCGTACGCCGGCTGCTCGAGAACGGGGCCAATACGTCTTTCGTCAATAGGCTGGCCGACGACGAGGCACCCATCACGCAAATCATTCGCGATCCCGTGGAGACGGTGGAGCGCGAGCGCGTTGAGGGAATATCGGTGCGCCTCCTGCCGCGTGCCCGCGAGCTTTATTGGCCGGAACGCAAAAATTCAGCCGGGCTGCCCCTTACCGATCGCAACGTGCGCGACAAGCTCGTCACGGAGATGGAAGCCTCATTGAAGACGATGATCGCCGCCGGACCTATCGTCGGGGGCGATATCACCGCGGGAGGTGATGCGGCAACCCTCGTTACATGTCCGCACGATCGCCGGCAGCGGATGGGCTCGTTCCGCATCGCCACGCCGGCTCACGTGGAAGCTGCCATTGCTGCAGCAACGGGCGCCGCCCACGCCTGGGACCGCACGTCCGCTCACGCGCGCGCCAAGATCCTCGAATACACATCAGACCTGTTCGAACATAATCGGGCCCGCCTCATGGCGGTGCTGGTGCGCGAGGCTGGTAAGACGCTCGTCAACGCCCAGGATGAAGTGCGCGAAGCCGTCGATCTCTTGCGCTATTACGCGCTCGAGGCACGCCGGCTGTTTTCAGAGGCCAAGCCGCTCGCGGGTCCGACGGGAGAGACAAATACGATCGAGTTGCGCGGGCGCGGGCCGTTCGCGTGCATTTCTCCTTACAATTTCCCGCTAGCCATCTTTACCGGGCAGATTGCGGCCGCGCTCGCAGCTGGCAATCCGGTGCTTGCCAAGCCTGCCGAGCAGACGCCGCTTACGGCCTTTCTCGCTGTGCAGCTCTTTTTGGAGGCCGGCCTGCCGAGCGACGCGTTGCACCTTCTACCCGGTGGTCCGGCGCTGGGGCAGGCTCTCGTCAAGGATCCCCGGATCAAGGGTGTGGCGTTTACCGGCTCGAGCGAAACCGCCTGGGTGATCCAGAGAGCGCTTTCGGATCGGCGCAGCGCGATCGTGCCCTTCATCGCCGAAACGGGTGGCATCAATGCCATGATCGCCGACAGCAGCGCGCTTTCCGAGCAGGTGGTGCGCGACGTCATTCGCTCCGCGTTCGACAGCGCGGGTCAGCGCTGCTCGGCAGCTCGTGTGCTCTATCTGCAGTCCGATGTCGCCGACCGGATGATTACAATGCTGAAGGGCGCCATCGAGGCCTTGGATATCGGCGATCCCTTCGATTATGCCACGGACATCGGCCCGGTGATCGACGAGGCAACCCAGGATGCGGCCGACGCACACAAGATGAAGATGCAGAGGATCGGCCATGAGATTGCCGACGTACCGGTGCCGGTCGAGTGCCGGGCCGGGTGCTACGTGGCGCCTGCCGCCTACGAGATCAGTTCGATGAAAGTGCTGGAGCGCGAAATATTCGGGCCCGTCCTTCACGTGATCCGCTATTCCAGGGGCCATCTCGACAAGGTGATCGCCGAGATCAACGAAGCTGGCTACGGTCTGACGCTCGGCCTGCACAGCCGGATTGCGGCGGTTGCCGATTACGTCGCCGAGCACGCCAGGGTCGGCAATCTCTACATCAACCGCAGCCAGGTCGGCGCGGTTCCGGGACTGCAACCGTTCGGCGGCGAAGGGCTGTCGGGTACGGGACCCAAGGCAGGCGGGCCGAACTATTTGATCCGCTTCGCCACGGAACGCACCCGGACGACGGACGTCACGGCGACGGGTGGCAATGTCGCGCTGCTGACGCTTTCGGCGCAGTCCGAGACGCGGGATTGATTAACGTCGTTTCGGTTGATTGCGGTCCGGGCCAAACTTGGCCATGCTTGAGTTCCAAGGTTCCGCCTTGCCCAAGGCACCGGAGCGATCATGATCACCAAGAACAAACCGCCCACCACGCCGGAAAAGGGCCAATCGAAAAGTGAGCACACGCTGCCCGCTGA
>CAZSNH010000335.1:0-3917 GCA_964607855.1 uncultured Hyphomicrobium sp.
GCTGTCGATCTTGTTCTTCTTCAGGAGAAACGCCACGCCGTCGACGTTGCCTTTGACGCCCTCATCCTTGAAGGCCAGCATTCGTGCCAAATCGAGCTTGGGCTTCACCTCGATGCCCATCGCCCCAAAGGAGTGACTTGCTTCAGCATAAAGTTCAGAGGCGTGTAGAAGCGCCTTCGAGGGGATGCACCCAACGTTGAGGCATGTTCCACCGTGTGTCGGCCGCTTCTCAATGACGGCCACTTTGAGGCCGAGCTGGGCAGCACGGATGGCGCACACATAGCCTCCCGGGCCGGTGCCGATGACGATGAGATCGTAAGGTCCCGCCATTGGTGTCCTTCTGTTCTTTGTAGATTGACTCTTTGACAGAGGCGGCGCGCCTAGAGCTCGAGCAGGAAGCGCTGAGGATCTTCCAGGCATTCCTTGACGCGCACGAGGAAGGTGACGGCCTCTCGCCCGTCGACGATGCGGTGATCGTAGGTGAGGGCCAGATACATCATGGGTCGCGCCACGATCTGTCCGTTCTTGACGACCGGCCGCTCCTCGATCCGATGCATGCCCAGAATGCCTGATTGCGGCGCATTGAGGATCGGCGTCGACAGCATCGAACCGTAGACACCGCCGTTGGAGATTGTGAAGGTGCCACCCTGCATGTCCTCGATGGCAAGCTTGCCATCGCGGGCGCGGCGGCCGAACTCGGCAATGTGGGCCTCGATTTCAGCGAGCCCCATGCGATCGGCTTCACGCAGTACAGGAACCACGAGACCGCGGTCCGTGCCGACGGCAACACCGATGTGATAGTAGTTCTTGTAAACGATATCCTCGCCGTCGATCTCGGCGTTGACAGATGGGATGTCACGCAGCGCCTGAATACATGCCTTGACGAAAAAGCCCATGAAGCCAAGCTTGACGCCATGGCGGCGCTCGAAGAGTTCCTTGTACTGGCTGCGCACATCCATGATTGCTCCCATGTCGACGTCGTTGAACGTCGTCAGCATGGCGGCCGTGTTCTGCGCTTCCTTGAGACGCCGGGCGATCGTCTGGCGCAGCCGGGTCATTGGAGTGCGTTCTTCGCGCGCATGTTCGCTGATGGTCGGAGGAAGGCGAAGCTCGCGCGGTGCCAGCGCCGCTGGCGCCGGAAAATCGGGAGCAGTAGGCGCGGGCGGTGGTGCCGGCGCGGGAGCCGCGTCGGCTTTGGCGCGCGCTTCGACGGCCGCCTTCACGTCTTCCTTGAGAACCTGACCATGCTTTCCCGTGCCGGCGAGGTCGTAATCATTCAATCCCGCTTCGGCCAGGGCCTTACGCGCGGCCGGTCCGGGCGGCGCGGGGGCACGTTTTGCCGCCTCTTTCTGCGCCTTTTCGGACTGTGATTTCTTCTCGGGCTTCGGTGCCGCTTTGGCTGGAGCAGGTGCGGCTGCTGTTGCAAGACCAGCTTCCGAAAGCAGTCCCAAGACGGCCCCGATCCCAACCGTCATACCTTTTTCTTGCATAATTTCAGAAAGCGTCCCGGATTGAGGTGCCGGAACCTCGACCGTCACCTTTTCCGTTTCGAGTTCGACGAGCGGCTCGTCCTGTTTCACCACTTCGCCGGGTTTCTTGAACCAGCGGCCGACAGTGGCCTCGGTGACCGATTCTCCAAGTGCCGGAACGCGGATCTCGATGCTCATGAATTCCGTTTCCCCTCTCAGATTCCGAGCGCATCGGCTACGAGCGCTTTCTGTTCCTGATTGTGTTTGCTTAAAAGACCTGTGGCCGTAGAGGCGGATGCTGCGCGCCCGGCATATCTCGTTTTCTTGGACCTGATACCTGCGTGATCCAGCACCCACTGCAGATTGGGCTCGATGTAGGTCCAGGCGCCCATGTTGCGCGGCTCTTCCTGGCACCAGATAAGATCGGCATTTTTGAAGCGTGCAACTTCATGAAGGATGGCGCGAGCCGGGAAAGGATAAAGTTGCTCGATGCGCAGGATGTAGACGTCGTCGATGTTGGCAGCTTCACGAGCCTCATAGAGATCGTAATAAACCTTGCCCGAGCAAAGAATGACGCGGCGCATCTCAGCATCAGGCTTGAGCTTGATCTTTTCACCCTTGAGACACTCGGCGTCGTCCCAAAGGATGCGGTGAAACGTTGTGCCGGGCCCGAATTCCTCGATGCGTGACAGCACCCGTTTGTGCCGCAGCAACGACTTCGGCGTCATCAGAATGAGCGGCTTGCGGAAGTTGCGATGCAGCTGCCGGCGCAAGATGTGAAAGTAGTTGGCAGGCGTCGTACAATTCGCCACTTGCCAATTATCCTCCGCCGAAAGCTGCAGAAACCGCTCGAGGCGGGCCGAGGAGTGCTCGGGTCCCTGGCCTTCGTAGCCATGGGGCAATAGACACACGAGGCCCGACATGCGCAGCCACTTGCGTTCACCGGAGGAGATGAACTGATCGAAAACGACCTGCGCACCATTGGCGAAATCGCCAAATTGCGCCTCCCACAGTGTCAACGCATTGGGCTCTGCGAGCGAGTAGCCATATTCGAATCCGAGAACGGCTTCCTCAGACAGCATGGAGTTGATGACCTCGAAGCGCATCTGATCCGGTGTGACGTGCCGCAAGGGCGTGTATCGGCGCTCGCTGTCCTGATCGATAATCACGGCATGGCGCTGCGAGAAGGTTCCGCGCTCGCAATCCTGCCCGGAGAGACGGACCGGATAGCCTTCGGCCACGAGAGAGCCGAAAGCCAGGTGCTCGGCCATTGCCCAATCGATGCCTGTACCACGCTCCACCATCTCCCGGCGGCGTTCCAAGAGTTTGACGATGGTCTTGTGGGCGTTGAAATCGCTGGGGAGCGTAGTAACGCGCCGGCCGATTTCCTTGAGCTTTTCGATGTCGACGCCCGTCTTGCCGCGCCGCGCGTCATCTTCCGCAAACCCCAGTCCCGCCCAGCGGCCATCGAGCCAATCCGCCTTGTTCGGCTTATAGCCCTCGGCGGCCTTGTACTCGTCTTCGAGCTTTTCGCGGAAGGCCTTCTTCATGCTTTCTACTTCGTCGGCGGAGATGACGCCCTCCTCCGCGAGGCGCTTGGAGTAGATTTCCGTGACGCTCGGATGCGACTTGATCTTCTTGTACATGATGGGCTGCGTGAAAAGCGGCTCATCCGCTTCGTTGTGTCCGAAGCGCCGGTAGCAGAACATGTCGATGACCACCGGCTTCTGGAACTTCTGCCGGAACTCAACGGCAATCTTCGCGCAATGAACGACGGCTTCTGGATCATCGCCGTTGACGTGCAGGATGGGCGCTTCGATCATGCGTGCAACATCCGAACAATAGGGCGAAGACCGGGAATAGCGCGGATTGGTCGTGAACCCTATCTGGTTGTTGATCACGAAATGAATGGACCCACCGGTGCGGTGTCCCTTGAGACCCGAGAGTCCAAAACACTCTGCCACCACGCCTTGCCCGGCAAAGGCCGCATCGCCGTGAATGAGCAGCGGCAGCACGGGTGTCCTTTCGCCTGGTGTACATCCGTGTTGATCCTGCTTGGCGCGGACCTTTCCGAGCACCACTGGATCGACAATCTCGAGGTGCGAGGGATTGGCGGTCAGCGAGAGGTGCACATTGTTGCCGTCGAACGTGCGATCTGATGAGGCCCCGAGGTGATACTTGACGTCGCCCGATCCCTCGACCTCTTCAGGTTTCCAGGAGCCACCCTTGAACTCGTTGAAAATCGCCCGGTGCGGCTTGCCCATCACGTTCGCGAGCACATTGAGCCGTCCTCGATGAGCCATACCGAGCACAATCTCTTTGACGCCGAGATTGCCGCCACGCTTGATGATCTGCTCGAGTGCGGGCACCATAGCCTCCCCGCCATCGAGACCGAATCGCTTGGTGCCTGTGTAGCGGACGTCACAGAATTTCTCGAAGAGTTCCGCT
>CAZSNH010000336.1:0-3916 GCA_964607855.1 uncultured Hyphomicrobium sp.
GGCCCGGCTCCATTTGAGGTGGGGGAGTGTACCCGCTCTGCACCGGAGGAGGTACCATCTCAGTCGTCACCGGCGATGTGGCCGGCGCGGGCTCTGCATGCGCGGTCCGTGTCGTCTGAGGCGGCGGGGCCGTGGGTAGCTGCTGTTGCGGCGGTGATTGCTCGGGCCGCGGACCGGCTTCAACGGGTGCAGGCGTAAGCCCTGTGGGAACATTGGCCGCTGGCGGGGACTGGGTCCGAGTTTGAACGCGCTCGCGCGCGCTCGCCAGAATATCCTCCGTGGAAGCTGGTTGCGCTTTCGCAGGCAGGGCTTCGGCTTGACTTTTCTGAAGGGCACGGATGGCCTCTTCGAAGGTCAGCCCCTGGGCACGCAGCATTTGCGCAGCCGCGCTCTTCCCCTCTCCGACGATCGCTGCCAGAACGATCGCACCATTGATCTCGCGGCGCCTGCCGTGACTTGCAGCGGCAGCTGCTGCTTCAAGAATTCTCTTGAGTTCGAGAGAGAGAGAAGCCGGCACTGCCCCGGGCTCGCCGCGCTCCTCAATACGCCCGAGATAGGATGAAACGTCGGCTGCCAACCGCGCCAGATCTACCCCGCTCGCTTTGAGCACGACGGTGGCCTCCGGATCTTCCGACAGAGCGAGAAGGAGGTGCTCGATGGAGACTTGCAGGTGTCCCTGAGTCGTTGCGTAGCTGGCGGCTCGCGTCAGCGTCGCCGCCAAGTAGGGCGACATCGGTATGCGCCCCAGCTCATCGACAATCGAATTCGCCACGTTAATCCCCTCCGCCGTGCAAAAAGCAAAGCCTCGCAATGGGCTGCGTCCGGCTTGCCGCAAATTCCGGCCTCGGATGCTCGGTCCGTCTAGTAGGACGTTTGTGCCCGCCCGCCAACCCGGTTCGATGCCACATTTTTGAACCGCATGGTTTTAGTCTAACCGGCGAATGTGAGGGAATTCCGTTGAGCCTTTTTGGAAAGTCCCTATAAGGGCTGGAACCGAATTCCAGGGCATGCGACGCCGTTGGCGCAAGGCCCTGTAAGAGCGAGGCAATAGACGATCATGACCAAGGACGCCGGGGCATCCGGTCTCGCACGCGACTCGAAGTCGAGCCCATCCAGTGACGCGGCCCCCGTGTCGGCGCATGTACAAGCAAGAATCCTCGCTGAAGCGCTGCCCAACATGTTGCGTTACGATGAGCAAACCGTCGTCATCAAATTCGGCGGTCATGCGATGGGCGAGGAGAGCCTTGCCAATGCGTTTGCGCAGGATGTCGTCTATCTCAAACAATCGGGGATCAACCCCATCGTCGTGCATGGCGGCGGCCCGCAGATCGCCAATATGCTGAAAAAGCATGACATTAAGAGCGACTTCGTCCACGGGCTGAGGGTGACCGACAAGGCAACCGTCGAAATTGTCGAGATGGTCTTATCAGGTCTCATCAACAAGGAAATCGTATCAGCCATCAACCGGCAGGGCGGAAAAGCCGTCGGCATTTCCGGTAAAGACGCCAATCTTATGATTGCGCGCAAGATCACCGAGATGCCCGATCCGAAATCCAACATTATGACGAAAGTCGATCTCGGATTTGTCGGCGACCCGGCCGAGGTCAATCCGCACATCGTCGACGTCATCTCGAAATCGGATCTCATTCCGGTCATTGCCCCGGTCGGCATTTCACGTGACGGCGAAACGCTCAACATAAATGCCGACAGCTTCGCTTCGGCTCTCGCCGCGCGCATGCAGGCGAAACGTCTCCTGCTGCTCACCGATGTTGAAGGAGTCCTCGACAAGAACGGCAATCTTATCGAAGAGCTGTCGATTGATGAGGCCCGCGATCTTATCAAGAATGGTACTATTTCGGGCGGCATGATTCCCAAGATTGAAGGCTGCATCGAGGTGGTGGAGGCCGGAGTGGAAGCCGTCGTCATCATAAATGGCAAGGTGCCCCATTCCGTGCTGCTCGAGTTGCTCACGGATCACGGCGCCGGTACACTGGTCGGCCGGCGCAAAACAAAGGCCAAGACGAAGACCTGAATGAATTTGCAGGAAGAGATTGGCGCCAAGCCCAAGGCTACTCGCGGGTTCGAGGCCACGCGCGCCTGGATCTTCGATCTCGACAACACGCTCTACCCGGCGGAATGCAATCTGTTCGCTCAGGTCGACCATCGCATGGGTGAGTATATCGCCAAATATCTCGGGGTTCCCTACCCGTATGCCCGCCATCTCCAGAAGAGCTACTACCGCCAGTTCGGTACCACGCTCTCTGGCCTCATGCGCGTGCACAAAATGGAGCCGGGTCCATTCCTCGACTATGTGCACGACATCGATCTCTCTGCTGTTGCTGAAAGTCCCGAGCTTTGCGACGCAATCGACAGACTTCCGGGACGCCGGCTCATTTTCACCAATGGCTCACGCGGCCATGCCGAACGCGTTGCCGGAAAGCTCGGCATTCTGCATCTCTTCGAAGATATTTGTGATATTGCAGCCTGCGGTTTCGTGCCTAAGCCCGAACGCGACGCCTTCGATCGTATGATTGTCCAGCACGGCATCGATCCCGGCCACGCCGCCATGTTCGACGACATGCCGCATAACCTGGAGGCGCCGCACGCGCTTGGAATGACAACGGTGCTCGTGCACTCGAGCTACATGGATCATCCTGTGCAGGAGGAAATGCGCCGGTGGAAAGGTTTGCCGGACCACATCCACCACAGCACGGAGGATCTTATCGATTTCCTGAGCCGCCTCACTGGCCTCAGCAACAGCGGCTGATCTTGCCCATGCCATCTCCGTAACGGCTCGCCTGCCGTTCGCGGAAAAATTCCTCGTAAGTCATGATGGGCTCGCCGGGATGGCTCCGCTTACGGTGCTCAACGTAAACCTCATAGTCGGGAAGGCCGACCATAAGGCGAGCCGTATCTCTGAGTCCCTTCAGTATTGTTTTCAACTGAAACATGCGTTCACCCCGCTCCGGCCGCAGCAGTCACCTCGCGTGCCGTCACGCTCGGATTGGTGTAGGCCCTCAAAATAGCGATGACGCCGAACACGATCATGGTGAGCACGAGCGTAACCAGGAAGCCTGCGAACACCGCGTTCACGTAATCATTGAACACGATGCGCTGCATTTGCTCGATGTTCTTCGCAGGCGGGATCACCTGACCTCGTGCGAGCGCATCGGAAAATTTTTCCGCATGCGACAGAAATCCGATGGCCGGGTTCTCGTTGAAAACCTTATGCCAGCCTGCAGTTAGCGTGCAAATGAGGAGCCAAGTCGCCGGCAGACCGGTCACCCACGCGAAGCGCTCGCGTTTCATTCGGAAGAGCACAACCGTGCAGAGAATGAGCGCGATCGCGGCCAACATCTGATTGGCAATTCCAAAAAGCGGCCACAGCGTATTGATGCCGCCCAGGGGATCAATCACGCCCTGGTAGAGAAACCAGCCCCAGGCGGTAACACCGATTGCGGTGGCTAAGATGTTGGCGAACCAAGAACCTGTATTCTTGAGGGGAGACCAAACGTTGCCGAGCAGATCTTGAATCATGAACCGGCAGACGCGCGTACCTGCATCGATGGTGGTGAGAATGAAGAGAGCTTCGAAAAGAATGGCGAAATGATACCAGAATGCCATCAACGCTTTGCCTCCAATGGCGCGCGAAAGAATTTCGGCCATGCCAACGGCGAGGGTCGGCGCGCCACCGGTTCGCGACTGGATGGTCGATTCGCCGACATCCAGGGAAATGCCGGTCAGCATTTCTGGTGTGAGCGCAAATCCCCAGCTCGAAATCACTTCCGAGGCCTGCTCGGGCGTTGTGCCAATGAGACCTGCCGGACTGTTCATGGCGAAGTAGACGCCGGGCTCAAGGACACTTGCCGCAATGAGCGCCATCATGGCGACGAAGCTTTCCATCAGCATGGCGCCA
>CAZSNH010000337.1:0-3910 GCA_964607855.1 uncultured Hyphomicrobium sp.
GAAACTGACATTCGGCCTCATCTCTGCCGTGTCCGTTCTCATCATTGCCTGCCCGTGTGCCCTCGGCCTTGCCACGCCGATGTCAATCATGGTTGGCGTCGGAAGGGGTGCGCAGTCCGGCGTGCTCATCAAGAATGCCGAGGCGCTCGAGCGGATGGAGAAGGTCGATACGCTCGTCGTCGACAAGACGGGCACTCTCACAGAAGGCAAGCCGAGTGTGGTCGGCATCGAGACGGCCAGCGGAATTTCTGAGACCGAGCTCTTGCGGCTGAGCGCGAGTCTCGAGCGGTCAAGCGAGCACCCGTTGGCTGCGGCCATCGTGCGGGCCGCAAAAGAACGGGCAATCGCACTTGTGCAGCCGACAGACTTCGACTCGCCCGTCGGTAAGGGCGTCATCGGTGAGGTCGAGGGGCGCAAGATCGTCATCGGCAATCAGCGGATCATGACCGAAGCCTCGATCGATACGAGCGGCCTCCGCGCGGCAGCAGATGGCATGCGCAAAGACGGTGCGACCGTTATCTTCGTTGCCATCGACGGCAAGGCGGCAGGCATCATTGCAATTGCCGATCCAATCAAGGCGACGACACGGGAGGCGATCGCGGCCTTGAAAGACGCCGGTATCCGGGTGGTCATGCTCACCGGCGACAATCGGACGACAGCGCAGGCCGTGGCGGCCAAACTCGGCATTGTCGACGTAGAAGCGGAAGTGCTGTCGCAGGACAAGAGTAAGATCGTGACGAGATTGAGGTCTGAGGGGCGCGTGGTTGCCATGGCCGGCGACGGTGTCAACGATGCACCAGCTCTTGCAGCCGCCGACGTCGGCATCGCCATGGGGACCGGCACTGATGTCGCAATTGAAAGCGCTGGCGTGACGCTCCTCAAAGGTGATCTCACCGGTATTGTCCGCGCTCGGCACCTCTCGGCTGCGACGATGGCGAATATCCGGCAGAACCTTTTCTTTGCCTTCATCTATAATTCTGCCGGTGTGCCTGTGGCGGCGGGCGTGCTTTATCCCTTCCTCGGGATATTGCTGTCTCCCATCATTGCCGCCGCTGCGATGGCGCTCTCCTCTGTGAGCGTCATTGGTAATGCGCTGCGCCTCAGCCGATTGAGGATCTAGCGATGTCCGTATTCAGCCAACCTCTGAGCTTCAACGCTTCGGTTGAGCGGGACTTTTCGGTCAGCCATGAGCGGAGTAAAGAGGTGAGGCCGATCAGCGGCGCGGTTCGGAATCGACAAAGCGTTCCATCATGACAATCACGCACCGCTCGGTCCCAGAGTGGCCGGATGCCCTTCGCCGCTATCTCATCGCCAGTGCGCTTCTTCATTTTGCCTGGGAGCTCCTGCAGCTTCCCCTTTATACGATATGGGCTGAACCCATCGGGAGACAGGTGTTTGCGGCGCTGCATTGTACGATCGGCGACGTTATGATTGCTGGCCTGTCGTTACTGATCTCCCTCGCTTGGATCGGCAAGAGCGAGTGGACGGGATCCAGCCTAACGTCGGTCTGGCGATTTCTTTTGAGTCTCGGCGTGGGCTATACGCTTTACAGCGAGTGGATCAATGTCAGCGTGAAAGGAAGCTGGGCGTACGCGCCGCTCATGCCGACGCTGCCGGTTATCGGTACAGGTCTCTCTCCCCTGCTCCAGTGGATCATCGTACCGACGCTCGTGCTCCGAATATCGGTTGGCCGATGGCCCTGGCATAATCGGAGCCTATGGTCCCATTGAAGGGCCCCCTAAGCCGATCCAAGCTAGGGAAAATGACTACGGGTATTGGATCAGCGCGATGAAGACGCCTGGCTAATGGCGTCCTCATTTCCGCTCGCGGAGGAACACGTTGCATCGTGGTAAAATGCAACTGGGCGAAATGTGGTCGAGCCGCTCACTGATCTTGATTGCGACAGAGCCCAAATGCCGGGCCTTATGCCTTGAAATTGCTTCTTCTGAGGTTCGCATCGGAGGCTTGGATCAAGCTGACGCCTTGCGGTACCTCTCAAGCCCTGCTGTCAGATCGCGCTTCAGGTCATCGATGTCTTCAAGGCCGATGTGGATGCGTAGCGCCGGGCCTTCGGCGACCCATTTGGTTGCCGTGCGGTAGGTTGAGGGGTCGAATGGCAAGATGAGGCTTTCGTATCCACCCCATGAAAATCCCATACCGAAGAATTCGAG
Source organism: uncultured Hyphomicrobium sp. (assembly GCA_964607855.1). Classification (GTDB taxonomy): domain Bacteria; phylum Pseudomonadota; class Alphaproteobacteria; order Rhizobiales; family Hyphomicrobiaceae; genus CAZSNH01. The sequence continues at coordinate 2,172 of CAZSNH010000337.1, forward strand.
CCCGTCGACCATGGCGGCAACCGCAGACTTAGGACCCTTTTCGAGGACAATGGCGAAAAGTCCGCTGGCACCGCGGAAGTCTCGCTTCCAGATCGCGTGTCCGGGATGACTCTCGAGCGCAGGGTGTATGACGCGCGCCACGCCTTTTTGTTTTTCCAGCCAGCGGGCGATTTCGAGTGCAGAAGCATAATGGCGCTGCAGGCGGACATCGAGCGTGCGCATGCCGCGCAGCCCCAGATAGGTCTCCTCGCTCCCTGGGCATGAGCCGATAAGCCCGGTGGTGCGTTCGACATGCTTGGCCGCTCGCTCGTTCGAGACGATGGCTCCCAGCATTGCATCGGCGTGTCCGACGATGTACTTGGTGGCGGACTGAATGGAAACGTCGACGCCATGGTCGAAGGGGCGAAAGAAGAGCGGCGTTGCCCAAGTGTTGTCCAAGAGGACCCAGATCTCCTTCTTCTTCGCGGCTCTTGCGATGGCCGGGACGTCCTGCACCTCGAAGGTCTGCGAACCCGGGCTCTCTGTGTGGACGAGGCGCGTGTTGGGGCGGAACAGCGTCTCGATTTTTCCGCCGATCGTAGGATCATAGTACTCGGTTTCGACGCCAAGCTTCGAGAGCAGGTGGTCGCAGAACTGCCGTGTCGGCTGATAGGCGCTGTCGGTCACGAGGATATGGTCGCCAGCTTTGACGAATGACAGAATTGCACTCGCCACGGCCTGATACCCCGAGGGCGTGAGACGGCAATCGGCGCCCCCATCCAATTCCGCAAGAGCCTGCTCGAGCGCGCGCACGGTAGGCGTTCCGCGCCGGCCATAGGTATAGGGCTGGTTTTTGGATTCGAGCGCGGCAAGTGTCGGAAAGAGGACCGTCGAGCCGCGGTAAACGGGGGTGTTTACAAATCCGTGCTGAGATTTGGGACTGGACCCTGAATGAGCGAGCCGTGTTGCTGGTTTGCGAGGGCCATCCTCACCTGACGTCGCCATTGCTTGAGTTCTCCTCGCCACGTTCGTCCGCTGGGCGTCTGGCGTAAGTCCCGCTTCCGGTCAAGATCTTGACCAGGAATGGGATGCTGTGAAAGGTGCTCCGCGCGGACAGGTTCATGTCTTCCGGCTCGCATTGGAGAGGATTTGAGGATAACCTTTAAAGATGCGGGTCAGCCAAGTCTCTTAATCTTAAGGATTTCACGGTTTGTTGCTGACACTCAAGGGCTCGACACGGGGTTTCGCACGGATTCTGGCGATATCGGCGGGGCTAGGCCTCGCTGCGGGCTCTTACCTGAGCCCAGCTGCGGCGTTCTCGGGCGACACCATAGAACAAGTCAGAAAGCGCGACTACGTCCTCTGTGGCGTGGCCGAGGGGGCCCCCGGATTCTCGACGCTCGACGACAAGGGCGTTTGGTGGGGCCTGGACGTTGATTTCTGCCGCGCGATTGCTGCTGCCGTGCTCGGCTCCAAAGACAAGGTCAAGTTTCGCCCACTCAGCCCTTCTGACCGCTTTAAAGCTCTCAGCGCGAAGGAAATCGACGTTCTCGCGCGCGGGGCACCTTGGACGATGAGTAGGGATACCGAACTTGGCATCCGTTTTGTCGGTACCCTCTTTCACGACGGTCAGGGTTTTCTCGTCCGTCGAAATCTCGCGATCACCAGCATTCTCGAGCTATCGGGGGCGACGATCTGCGCTCTGGAGGGGGCGAGCGGCGAACAGGTGGTGACGGATTACTTCCGCCTTCGTCAGATGC
>CAZSNH010000338.1:0-3903 GCA_964607855.1 uncultured Hyphomicrobium sp.
CCGAGCGCAGCAGCGGGAACGTCAGCGCAAACGAGGCGGGAACCAACGAAAGCGCAAGCCCCGCTCAGGAGGCCCGCGCCGCAATCCGTCTCCTAATTGAATAGGATCGCCAAGCCTTTCAGCGTTTGGACGAAGAGCCGGGCCCGTTGTGGCGGTCCCAATACAGATAGCCGATCGTCACCATGGCGGTGAGGATCATGGTTCCCATGATGTCGGGGCGCCGGATGAAGGCGAGCCAGACATCGAAGCCGGTTACGAGCCCTCCGCGCGCTGTGAGGAAGCTGTTGGCCATGATGATGAGGAGAGCGGCAAGTGCCGTCAGCCCCAGGGCTGTCAAAACCTGCAAGCTGCGCTTTGCCAGTCTCGGCACGGAAAATGACTGTCTGCCAAAGGCTATGAATGTGCGGTCGGACATAGCGAGCGGTCCTCTCATTTTGTAACGGCGGCTCATCGTATCAGATTCGGCAAATCTGGCGCTTAGAGGGCAGTTCCACGTGGCTCCTTATTGAATTTGCTATCCAACTGCACTATCTGCGGCCATTGCCTTCCTGGAGCGGTGAAATCCGCCAATTGAAGGGGCGTGATCGGAATGCCGCGCGGCGCGGACAACTATGGAGGGACTTGATCTTGGACAGCGTTCTCATCATCGGTGCAGGTGCAGCAGGTTCGGTGACAGCGCAAAAGTGCGCGATGAACCGCGATGTGTTCAAGAAAATCCATCTGGCATCGCGGCGTATTGCGTCGTGCGAAGCGGTCGCCAAACGCTGCAAGAGCAAGATCGACATCTCTCAGGTTGATGCCGACAATGTCAAAGAGACCGTGAAACTCATCAAGAAGGTGAAGCCCAATCTCCTGATCAATATGGCACTGCCCTACCAGGATCTTCCGATTATGGATGCCTGCCTGGAGACGGGTGTTCACTACATGGATACCGCAAACTACGAGCCGCGCGACGAAGCAAAATTCACCTACAAGTGGCAGTGGCCGTATCACTCCAAATACAAGGCGGCCGGTATCATGGCCGTTTTGGGCTGCGGATTTGACCCCGGCCAGTCGAACATCTATTGCGCGTATGCGCAGGAGTACCTGTTCGACGAGATCGAGACTATTGACATTATTGATTGCAACGACGGCAGCCACGGCAAAGCGTTCGCCACCAACTTCAATCCCGAGATCAACCTGCGCGAGGTGACGCAGCGCGGCAAGTATTGGAAGGACGGCAAGTGGATCGACATCGACCCGCTCTCGATCTCTTGCATGATTGACTACCCGGAGGTAGGCCCTCGCAAATCCTACCTCATCTATCACGAGGAGGAGGAAAGCCTCGTGAAGAACATCAAGGGGCTTAAACAGATCCGCTTCTGGATGACGTTCTCGGACAACTACATCAAGCACCTTGAGGTGCTGCAGAACGTCGGCATGACACGGATCGACCCCGTCATGTATAAGGGCCATCCTGTGATCCCGATGGAATTCCTGAAGGAGCTCCTGCCGCCACCCCAGTCGCTCGGCAAGGGCTACACGGGCAAGACGTCGATCGGCTGCATTTTCCGCGGGAAGAAGGGCGGCAAGAGCAAGATCGTGCTCATCTACAACGTGTGCGATCACACACAGGCCTACAAGGAGACGGGAGCGCAGGCGGTCAGCTACACGACAGGCGTTCCCCCCGTCGTTGGCGCCATGATGATGTTCAAGGGCCATTGGACGGGGAAGGGCGTCTTTAACGTCGAGCAGCTTCCCTCGAAGCCCTTCATGGACGAGATCGGCCGCCAAGGCCTGCCTTGGCACGTCAAGGAGCTCAAATCTGCTGACCAAAAGGAACTGTGGGCGGTCAAGACGTGATAGCGGGTCTCTACTCAGCCGATGCCCAATAGCATTGCTCCGGCGAGCACCAGCATCGCGAAAAGAGCCCCCGAAAGCGCGCCGTGCGCGAGGCCTATCCAAAGAACCTCGCGCCGCCAGTCAAAGTACAAGCGCCGGTCTCTGCCCCGTGTAACCGCATTGGCCAAGGCCACCCCGAGTGCCGAAGCGCTCTCGCCGGCTGCTTGAGAAACACCCGCAGGCGCCAAACGATGCGCCAGAAATCCGAGCGCACACCACAACGTGGCGCCAAAGAGGGCGCCAGCAAGCATCCCCATCGACAGGGCGAAGATCGCAAAGATTGAAAGTGCATCCGCAGTTGGGGGCCATCCTCCACCGGCTCCACCCGAGACAATCAAGAAGGCGAGCGTCTCAGGTGGTACGACCGTCGCGGCTCCCAGGGGCATCGGAAAAAGCATTCCGAGTGCGCTCATGACCGCCGCCACTAACAGACCGAGAGAGAGATGGAGAAAAACTGCTGCTGCGCTCAGTTGCAGAGCGGCAATTGCCGTCGACGTGCCAACGGACTGGGCAATCCCGCGCAGATTGTAGCGATCAAGCGCTCGCCGGATCGAGGGAAGCGCAAGCAGCAGCGAAATGATGGCGCCGCACACGAGATTTTGCACGAGCATGGCGTAGAACGGCAATGCACTGTGCGGTGTGGTGCTGACCTGTAGGACAAGCTCAGCCCAAGCCGCCGTAAGCCCCGTCAGCCCCCCGACCCCATAGACGAGCAGTGTGGCTGGTCCAAAGATGAGCATGGCCGCAAGTAGCGGGGACATGATCACAATCATCGTGCCGGCCAAAAGTTTCTCAATCAGATCAGCGATAGGCGTCGGGCCCGATGTGTAGCTGGAAAATGGCGTTTGGCCCGGCTGCTTGGGCTTGTGGAGAGACACGAGCATCCTCCAGGGACAATATTTGCCTGGTAGCGCCTGCAAACCGGATGGGGCAGACTTGGCTTCCTCGTTCCTAGCATGGTCGATCGCTGATGTCAGTTTCTGGCGTCGTTCCGAGATGCCCGCTGTGGCAGACGTGTGCCGCGGTGCCATGGCCGCTCTCTTGACGTTGTGAGATCAAGCCCCGTGGGAGTGACGCTGCTCAAGCGCGAATTAACGCAAAGGCGAGGCATAAAAAAGGGCGGCCGAAACCGCCCATGATGTCGTCTTCTGGTTTGGCAAAAAATAACCCCGAGCGGGCAAGAAGATCCCGCTCGGCAACTAAGCTGTGGCCGTTTCGTTCCTATCGCTTTATATAGCGCAAGGCGAAAAGAACCAGGCATGCTCCGATAACGGCATTGAGGATCTCACCGAGGATGCCACCGAAAATGATAATGCCAATCCGGGGCAACAACCATCCGCCGACCACTGCGCCGACGATTCCCAAGATGATATCTCCGACGAGACCGTAGCTGCCCCCTGTCATGATCTGGCCGGCAAGCCAGCCAGCCGCGGCGCCGATGATAAGCCAAATGATCAATGCTTCTATTGCCATGTGTTGCGCTCCTTAGAGACAACGCGGCACTGTACCGGTCAACATCAGTCACGTCGTCGAATTGGGCGCTCTGCGCGATTCGCGAGACCGGATGAGGAAAGACGATAATGTGATTTGTTCAAAATCGCTACTGTTCTCGCTTGGAATGGTGAAGGTCTCTCGTTTGGCGGCGTCGGGTGAACGTTAAGACCAGCTGGAGCGGAGGCCGTGCGGCGCCATTGCGTCGGTTAGCGTGCCGGCACCTCAGGCGTGAGTCGTCCGGCGCAGGCCCGACGTGAGGAGCAAGAGGATGAAAGCGCCGACGATCGAACCGATGACGACGGAGCCGGGCCCTTCGGGCAATGCAACACCCATCGAATTCAGAAGCCCTGTAAGACCGAGCCCGCCGCCAATACCGCCGAGCGCGCCAACGATGATCCCGAGAATGGTGATGAGAATGCCGCTTCTGAAGCTGCACAGAAAACCGACGAGGGCGCCGGGAATGGCCGCCGTCATCAGGACGGCTTGAGCGAGTTCATCCATGATGTTGTCCTCCCGTTATAGGCCGGT
>CAZSNH010000339.1:0-3888 GCA_964607855.1 uncultured Hyphomicrobium sp.
TGCGGCCTGACTGGTCGCGAATGGCCTCGTCGAGCCGGATCGGACGTGGGGCGCTCTGTTCACCCGAGGTCTCGCGCGAGAGCACTTTGGCCTGCTCAATCCAGTTTTCTTTAATGATACGGCCCGATCGCCCCAAGAGGGCATCGAATTTTTCGACATCGGCTGGTGTCCAGGACGCGATCTGCGAAAAGCGTGTCACGCCGTTGGCCACGAGTATGCTCTCCGCAGCGGCATTGATACCGAAAATGCGATGGAGCCGGTCCGTGGGGAGTGCCGGCGCGCCATGCGTGGAAGGGGGCACAGCTTTACCCGCGGCAACTGTTGGCGCGGCTGCAGCCGTAGCCGCCGCCGCAATGGCAGGGGCAATACCAAAGGGCCGCTCCGCACCCGGGGATACAACCGGCTCAGCGGGCTGCGGAGATGGAGCGGGCTTCGCCGTGACCTGCGTCGTTGCATTGGAGAGAGGTCGCGTGGGCGCGGGGGCTTCGGGCCCGGCCGGCGCGACGCCGGCGCCGGCCAACTTGCGCCGGTGCGCATAGTCGGTCTCTCCGCCCCCGGCCAGGATCTGAGCCTGCTCGATCCAGTTCTCCTGCTCGATGCGCCCTGTAAAACCGAGTGTCTGATTGATGAGATTGACGTCGCTCGCTTTCCAGGAGGCAATCTGCTCAAATCGGCGAATGCCAAGCATGTTGAGACGCGACTGGAGTGCCAGATCTATTGCTCGAATGAAGGTGAGATCATCATAACTGGTGCTAGCTGCCGTTGCCGCGATAGCCGGAGCGGGTTCTGTTTTTTTTGTCGAGGCGGCAGCTGCAGCAGCAGCAGCGGTTGCGATCGCGGGCCCGGCAGAAACGCCTTGAACCGGCGGCGGAGGTGCCGGCGGACGCGCGGGCGCGGCGGGTGGTGCGGGCTGAGCAGCCGGAGCTGCCGGGATACTCGGTGGAGGCTGTTGGACTTCGATGACGGGGCCTTTTGCCGCCGCAGGCGCGACGGGAACTGCTTGCTTCTCGCCTGAAAGTGCTCGTTCGAAACGCGCAGTTGCCGCGGCGTCCGCTGTGGCCGAGCCAGAATGTGGAACGTCGGTGCCCGTCGCCGGTCTAATGACGATTGGCTCCGGGATCACCTTCTCGGCCTTGGCCACCGAGCGGAAGAAGATGCGGCGGAACAGGCATGCCAACGCAGCACCGGCGATGAATGCTCCAAGAAACAACAAGAAGGTCTGCAACAGCAAGGTATGCATTCACGATCTCCTGGTCGAGACGCGTTGGTCCTCGACGTAACTGGGTCCTGGCCCGAAGATTGAGCGTTTGACGAAGCACGCGAGAACGGCGCCCAGCGTGAAAGCCCCGGTGAGTATGGCAAAGAGTTCAACGAAGAGGATCTTCATGGTGACGTGCTCTGTTACATCATGAAACCAGTCTCTGGCTGCACGCGATAAGACTTTACTCCTCCTCGGCTCCGCACGATACCCAGCCTACGAAAAGCCCCATGGCGAACGCGAAAAGCACGTACCAGAATAACTTGGCGAACAGATAATCCATTGCTCGCTTCTCCCCTGTTGTCGCGACGATCGTTAGTTGGGAATGACAGTGAATTCGATCCGGCGGTTCCGCGCCATATTGGCTGCAGAATTGTTAGGCGCGATTGGCCGCGTCGGCCCGTAGCCCTTGGCTTTCAATCTGCCTTCCTCAACACCCGCCTTGACCAGGTAGTCAACGATCGACTGCGCCCTCCTCTCCGAGAGCTTCATGTTCATGCTGGCGTTGCCACGTGAGTCGGTGTGTCCCTCGATGTTGATCACAACTCGGGGACATGCCTTGGCGACTTCAGCAAGTTTATTGAGTGTGGGGGTACTTTTCTTATCGAGGGCAGCACTGTCGGATTTAAATAGGATTCTGCCTTGCCTGGCCGTGTCCGTCATACGCATCTGACAACGGTCGACTTCGGCCTTGCGTTCGGCCTTGGCAACTGCGGTGACGCGTTCTTCTTCCTCTTTCGCGCGCCGTGCTTGATATTGTTCGTTGAGCATACCCCAACGCAGCTCGAGGTTGACCCACGCCTGATTGCGTGCCTCTGCTTCGGCGCGCAGGCGCTCTTCTTCGGCAGCCTTTGCGGCGCGTTCAGCCTCTAAGCGGCGAGTGCGCTCAGCCTCTTCCTCAGCGCGTGCGCGCGCTTCTTCCTCGGCACGTTTCTTGGCTTCCTCATCCCCGCCTTGGCCGAAGCTTAACTCGATGTTGATGCCAGGGCGGCCGTGTTCGATTTCGGCGAGGCGAGACTGCGCCTCTTTCCACCACGGCACGCCGTCGTCTACGGGCGCTGCCGGCCGCGGACGTTTTGCTTCAAGCTCGTTCCACCGGCTTTCGGCCTCCTGCCATCGCGCCTCGTAGTCGATTGCCGGCTCAGAGCGGATTTCAATCTTTTCTGTGGTCTTGAACGTGGCCGGCACCTGACTGCGCAATGACTTTCGGATGCTGTCGGTGGTGGCTTCATCTTTCGCCAAGCCTGAGATCACGAGTTGTGCAGCCTTTGTCGAGACGGCACCATATTCGAGGCGAGCCAGCTGCTCGAGGGCGACGGATGCGGCCTTCGGCCACCCGTCGGGCGCACCAGCAGCCGTTTCCATCCGGTCAACGATCGCTGCCGCGGGGAAGCGCTTCTTGGCAAGACCATAAAGTTTCTCTCGCACCGTTTCGCTCGGCACATGTCCACCAAGAGTGAGCTGGTTCTTCTCGAGGTCGGCTTGCCAAGCGAAAATGCGTACGAAGGGAGGCGTGATGCTATTGGATTTTAAACTGATGCCCTTAGGCATCTTGCCATCCAGTGCGGCCATGACCGACTTGTAGGCAGTTGCGCTCGATGCCTCGCCTTCGATCGAGAGAGCCGTACCATCAAGGTCGATGCGGCCGGAATTGAGCTGCGCCAGTTGTTTCAGTCCAAATCCGATCGCGCCCAAGAGAATGTCCTGAGGTGGTGTGCCGCGCGCAAGTTCCATCTCGTCACGGATGGCAAATTTCGGGAACGCGGACTTGGCAGCCTCGATCACATTCTTTCGCACATCCTCACTTGGAATGTAGCCCGACAATGAAATTCGGCCCTTATCGGCTTTGGCCAACCAGGAAAATTCGCTGACCTTTTTCATGAGGTCTGTTCGGGTGTCGATGACGCGGACGCCCCAGACCTTCTTCGATATATCGAATGCCCGCCGAGGTTCGGATTCTTCAGCGGCCAGTCCTGTCAGCACGCCATCGCGGCCAGTGAAGCGCACCTTGGCCCAGCTGAGACCGGCCTTGCCCAAAGCATCCTGCGTTCTTCGCGTCAGGTCGGATTCGATTTCACTTCGTTCCCAGTTGAAGGCGATCCAGCTCAGCATTGCTATAGGTATCAAGCCCCATAGCCATCGCAGCGGATTACATCTCATTTCTGGCTACTCCCACATTAGCCGGCGACACGCCGTGTCGCCTGCCCGCTTGAATACCGTTCGAAGCCAAACCGGAAGGATGGCTTCGTTCTCGGGCATTTCTGTCAGGCCTGCGTCCTCTCAGGAATTTCCCCCGGCGGCCACTATAATCAAGGCAGTAGATCATTCCAAGCCGTCCGGAAGTTGAAAAAGTACTGTGTGGCCCGAGAGATAGATTGTTATCTCGCGACATGGGCAAAGCCCGTCGTGCCAGTGCTCAGTGGCCTTTTGAGCGCTGTTGTCCGATGGAGATAAAGGAATGCTCCGCCATTCCAATCAAACCTTAGCGGAAAGGCCAGGCCCAATGAGCCCCCAATGAGCCCCATGCATGCGAACTGCTGGCGGAGACGAGAGGATTCGAACCTCCGGTACATGTTTCCACGTACAACGATTTAGCAAACCGCCGCCTTCAGCCACTCGGCCACGTCTCC
>CAZSNH010000340.1:0-3888 GCA_964607855.1 uncultured Hyphomicrobium sp.
AGCAGATCATCGCCTTGGCCGAGCGGTAACTTGATGCCGAGGCCGAGAGCACCAGAGAATACTGCCTCCACAGTTCCGGCATCGAGGCAGGCGGCGACGGCCGTCACAAGCATCAACACGCAACCTCGCGACCACTTCGGCATGCTGACTCCTCTTCTCCGTCCTCAAATGTGGAGACACACCTGCTCAGTCACCTGCATCAATGATTTGAGCACCAAGCCGATGCTGCCGTTTTGGCTGCAAAAAATGGAAACCTGCTCACTTGCGAAAACCTTGCCGCCTCGCCATTCCCGGTTGCTTGATTGGCGTCAATGCGGCTTATCTCATAAAGTCTAATCAAGAATAAGTTCGAGTGATGGCATCCCCCAGGTCCCTCGTGGCGGATGTCGATTGAGGGTGAACTCCTTCCCCTGTAGGAGGCCCCTAGACAGCCCCCGTTAGAATCGCGGGGGCTGTTTTTTCTTGAGCCCACAGGACGGATCGAAGCCAATGTTCGGTGGAGGCCGCAGCGAATTCTGGCACCACAAAAAGTAGGGTATGGGCGGCAGCTGGCGCGTGGCTGTCTGTCAGGGTCATCTTTGATAACGGCTCAAGAGCGTATGAATGCTCGAACGAGAAGGACCGCAGAGCCTAAAGATCTCAACTCACCTGCTGCGAATTGAGGTCGTGTTTTTTTTCCTGAACTTGGTGCCTCAATGAGGACCATCGGTTGTGAGTCGCAGAAAGAAGGTGGTGGGCTTGTCGGGCCGATCCGAAGCCTGCTTGCTGGAGAGATCAAGAATTGCAGTCGACTTCTATTATTTAACGCGGAGCACTCTTCATTCTCCGAAGGCTGCGGCCAGCGCATAGACAAGTGCAGCGAAAGAAAATCCGGCGACCAAGTAGCCCAAAACTTCCAGCATGTTCGTCTCCCTCGCAGGATCAGACGCCCGTGCCCTCTGGAAGAATTCTTCGGCGCTTCAGATGACTTCGTGTGTAAATGCCAACCCCACTGGAATCAAACTCAGTCAGTCTCCCGCCAAGACCACATGACGAATGAGAGATCGGCCCTCACTGGCCGGTAACGGCTAAGTCACGGTGGGGTCGATCTCTCCTCCCTAAACTGCTCCCTCGCATCTTGATGGCACGATTAGAAGCGGGAACTTTGTGTCAAAAAAAACTGGAAATGTCGAGCACCAATTCACGCCTCCAAGGGCTGGCCATATTTAAACAAATATAGCCTCGCAAGGCGTCCGATAGTACGTCGAATGAAAGACTGTATTGGGATTAATTGAAAACGAGTTTCCGGCTCCCATTGGAGGAGCCGGAGTTCGTGAGGCGTGTTGAAGGCACTTATTGATTTGGTGCGGGTGCAGGCGCTGGTTCTGTGGGAGCGGCTGGTGGGGCAGGTGCCGTTGCCGGAGCAGGTGCCTCTCTGTCGCCGACAACATAAAGCAGTATGCCAGCAATAACGATGACCGCAGCAGCAATGATCAAATTTCTATTCGTTTCCATTTGACTTCCCCTTTCGCAATGGGACGGGATGAATCTAGCCCTAGCTGCGAGCTTTGGGAAGTGATGGCGGACGCGGTAGCCCCCGAGTGCTGCTCACGTTGAGACTTCCGTTTGGTGCTGGTCGGCGGCTTCCCAGTGTATTGCCGGATCAGACGATTTACCCATGGAGAGCTTTTGATGACCCTTGTGGCGGGGCGCTACTGCGGAGACATCCGACTTACGCAACTTCATCAGCCATTTAGTGTAGCGCTACGCTCTTCCAGGGCGCCCCGGTCGCGTTCAATAAGAGGTATGCAGGCCCGAACCAGAGCCAACCGAACATTCGACAAATCTCATAGCCATTTCCTGGCACGCAGCCTCCTTTGAAGTATAGCTCGCCCTCCCGGCTCTCAACCTCGACGGATGCTTGTGCGCCCTACGGAAGGGCTCAACTTGGAAAAGGTGCAGTCTTGATTTTCGCTCGCGCGGCCGGAGCGATCCGTGCCATTGCTGCAATCTTGGACAAAATGTGATGGGACTGATCGGGGTGAGTGAGCAGACCAAAACGGCCTCGAAGGGACGGGGCCTCAGTTCGCGTGAGGCGGCTCTACGGCGCGGCCAATTCGGGCCCAACGCGCTTCCCGAGGGTCAACCCGTTCCAACCTGGAAGCGGTTGGCACGGCAGTTCAAGAGTCCGTTGATTTACATCCTTCTGTTCGCGCTCGCACTCGATCTCGTATTGTGGCTCTTCGGTGGAGCGAAGGAAACTCCGCTCGAATCTTTGGCCATTGCCCTTATTCTCGTGCTCAACGCCGCTCTCGGCACATTCCAGGAAACCAAGGCCGAGGAAGCGCTCAGCCGCCTCAAGGCGCTCGCACTTCCTATGGTGTGGGCCGTACGCGACGGGCGGCTCATCCAAATCTCCTCTGCCGATCTCGTGCCCGGTGACCTCGTGCGTGTCGAAGCCGGTGATCGCATTCCGGCCGATGGCCTCGTCGTCGAAGGCGACGGCATCATGGTGGATCAATCCGTTCTCACCGGCGAGTCGCTGCCCGTAGAGAAGGATTTGCAAAGCGAAGTCTTGAGCGGCGTCCTCATTGTGCGGGGCAAGGGCTACATCGAGATCGTCCGGACGGGAGCGCAAAGCGCGATGGGCCGGCTCGCGGCGATGATCGGCGGCATCGAGGGTGGCAAAACGCCACTCGAGCGCAGGCTTGGCGTCTTCGGCAACGAGGTCGCGATCGCGATCCTGGCGCTGGGCATCGTTCTTACGATCGGTGGGATACTCGTCGAGGGCTGGCAGCGTCTTGGCCATGTTGTGTTGTTTTCGGTCGCCCTCGCGGTCGCGGCCGTTCCCGAGGGACTGCCTGCTATCGTGACCCTGACGCTGGCACTCGGCGTAGAGCATCTCACGAAGCGCAATGCGATCGTCCGCCGTTTGAGCGCCGTTGAGGCCCTGGGCTCGGTCACCGTCATCGCCACCGACAAGACAGGGACACTGACCGAAAATCGCATGCATGTGCATTCAGTTGATTCCCCTGACGCCGAGCGGGCCTTGAGGGCCATGGTTCTCGCCAATGACGCCGAGTTTGCCACACGTGCGGGCGATCCTTTGGAGGTTGCACTGCTCGAATTCGCCTCTCGAAACGGCGGCGATGTGGAGCTGCTGACGAACGGTCACATTCGCTTCTCCAGTAAGCCCTTCGACAGCCTCTACAAATTCATGCGCGTTACGTTCGAAGAGGGGGCGCGTCGCGTCAGCTACTTCAAGGGCGCCCCCGAAGTGATCATTGCCCGCAGCTCGTTAACTGAGACCGAGAAGAAGGAGTGGCGGGAAAAGGCCATTGCTCGGGGCCGGGAAGGATTGCGCGTGATCGCGCTCGCGTGGAGCGAAAACGAGAGGGAAGAGGGGCTCACGTTCCTGGGACTCGTGGCGCTTTGGGATGCACCGCGTGCGGAAGTGCCGGAGGCGCTCAGGAATGCGGTGTCTGCCGGCATTCGCGTCATCATGATCACAGGGGATCACCCGGCAACGGCCGAGGCCACCGCCGCGGTCATCGGTATCACAACGCCCAAGGTCGTCACCGGCGAAGAGATCGAGCAGCTATCGCCTGAAGAATTGAAGGTGGCCGTTCAGGATGTCAACGTATTTGCCCGCGTTGCGCCTGAGCACAAACTCCGCCTCGTCGAGACACTGAAGGCAGGCGGTGAGATCGTCGCCGTCACTGGGGACGGAGTAAACGATGCCCCCGCGCTCAAGCGATCGGATGTCGGAGTCGCCATGGGGAAGCGGGGCAGCGACGTTTCGCGAGAGGTCTCAGACATCATCCTGATGGACGATAATTTCGCCACCATCGTTGCCGCCATCGAGGAAGGCCGCAGCATTTACGAGAACATCCAGAAGTCGATCCGGTT
>CAZSNH010000341.1:0-3873 GCA_964607855.1 uncultured Hyphomicrobium sp.
TTCATCGAGAGCCCGTACCGCAAGGTGAAGGATGGCAAGGTGACGGATACGGTCGTCTATCTCTCCGCCATGGAAGAAATGCGCCATCACGTAGCCCAGGCGAATGCCGAGATCGATCCCAAAGGCAAGCTCACCGGCGACCTCGTCACCGTGCGCTATCAGGGCGACGTCATGTTGGTCCCCCCCGATAAGGTCGATTACATCGACGTTTCTCCCAAGCAGCTGGTGTCGGTTGCCGCCGCTCTCATTCCCTTCCTCGAGAATGACGACGCCAACCGCGCGCTCATGGGCTCGAACATGCAGCGTCAGGCCGTGCCGTTGATCCGCGCCGAAGCCCCGCTCGTCGGTACGGGCATGGAAGAGGTGGTTGCGCGAGATTCAGGCGCTGCCATCGCGGCACGGCGTACCGGCATCGTCGACCAGGTGGATGCAACCCGCATCGTTATCCGCGCCACCGAGGAAACCGACCCCTCGAAGCCGGGCGTCGACATCTACCGTCTGCGCAAGTTCCAGCGCTCGAACCAGAACACGTGCATCAACCAGCGTCCGCTGATCAATGTGGGCGATCGGGTGGAGGCCGGCGAAATCATTGCTGACGGTCCTTCGACCGATCTCGGCGACTTGGCGCTCGGCAAGAACGTGCTCGTCGCGTTCATGCCGTGGATGGGCTACAATTTTGAAGATAGCATCCTGCTCTCGGAGCGCGTCGTTTCCGACGATATCTTCACCTCGATCCACATCGAGGAGTTCGAGGTGATGGCCCGCGATACCAAGCTTGGGCCCGAGGAAATCACACGCGATATTCCGAATGTCTCGGAAGAGGCGCTCAAAAATCTCGACGAAGCGGGCATCGTTTATATCGGCGCCGAGGTGAATCCCGGCGATATCCTGGTCGGCAAGATCACGCCGAAGGGTGAGAGCCCGATGACGCCCGAAGAGAAGCTGCTTCGCGCCATCTTCGGTGAGAAGGCTTCCGACGTGCGTGATACCTCGCTGCGTCTGCCGCCCGGCGTCACCGGAACCGTCGTCGAGGTGCGCGTCTTCAACCGCCACGGGGTCGACAAGGACGAGCGCGCGATGGCAATCGAGCGCGAAGAAATCGAGCGGCTCGCCAAAGACCGCGACGATGAGATGCAGATCCTCGATCGCAACGTCTACGCGCGCCTCAAGGAGGCTCTCCTCGGCAAGGAAGTCGCCAAGGGGCCAAAGAGCGCGCGCAAGGGTACGAAACTCGACGAGACGATCCTTGCCGAGATCCCGCGTAGCCAGTGGTGGGAGATCGGCCTCGCCAACGACAAGGCGCAGGCCGAGATCGAGGCCATCAACAAGCAGTACGAAGAGGCGAAAAAGAGCCTCGAGCGCCGATTCGTAGACAAGGTGGACAAGCTCCAGCGCGGCGACGAGTTGCCTCCTGGCGTCATGAAGATGGTCAAGGTCTTCGTCGCCGTGAAGCGCAAGATTCAGCCGGGCGACAAGATGGCGGGGCGCCACGGCAACAAGGGTGTCGTGTCGATGATCGTACCTTGTGAGGACATGCCGTTCCTCGAGGACGGTACGCATGTCGACGTCGTGCTCAATCCGCTCGGCGTGCCTTCGCGCATGAACGTCGGTCAGATTCTCGAAACCCACCTTGGTTGGGCTTGCCGCGGTCTCGGCCGCATGATCGACGAAGCGCTGCAGCAATTCCACGCCAGTGGACAGGCAAAGGCGCTGCGCGAGCAATTGACAAAAATATACGGTAAGGACGAGATCAAGGCGGCTGTGAAGGACGAGGACCTCGCAGCGATGGCCGAACATCTGACGCGAGGCGTTCCCATCGCGACGCCGGTGTTCGATGGCGCGCGCGAGCATGACATCGTTGAAATGCTCAACATGGCCGGTTTCGACAGCACTGGTCAGGTTACGCTCTATGATGGACGGACCGGTGAGCCGTTCGATCGCAAGGTAACCGTGGGCTACAAGTACATCTTGAAGCTGCATCATCTTGTCGACGACAAGATTCACGCCCGTTCGATCGGCCCCTACAGTCTCGTAACCCAGCAGCCGCTGGGCGGTAAGGCGCAGTTCGGCGGCCAACGCTTTGGTGAAATGGAGGTGTGGGCGCTTGAGGCCTATGGCGCCGCCTACACGCTGCAGGAAATGCTGACGGTCAAGTCCGACGACGTGGCCGGACGCACCAAGGTCTACGAGGCCATTGTCCGTGGCGACGATGCCTTCGAGGCGGGCGTGCCCGAGAGCTTCAATGTGCTGGTCAAGGAAATGCGTGCGCTCGGGCTCAATGTCGAACTCACGAATTCCGAAGCTCCGGCACCTGTCGAGGCCGCACCAGCCGAGGCGGAACGCCCGAGATTGCCGCCCGCCGCCGCCGAGTAACGGCACTGGAGAAATGATCCCTCACCCCGCTGATGCGGGGTGAGGTCCGATGACTAGAATTCCGGGGACGACCTGCCCAGCATCCCCTGAGGAGAGCCGAGATGAACGAGATCGCCAACCTCTTTAAGACCCAAGCCCCGCTGCCGACATTCGATCAGATCAAAATCTCGATTGCGTCGCCCGACGACATCTTGTCTTGGTCCTTTGGCGAGATCAAGAAGCCCGAGACGATCAACTACCGCACCTTCAAGCCCGAGCGCGACGGCCTCTTTTGCGCTCGCATCTTTGGACCGATTAAGGACTACGAGTGCTTGTGCGGCAAGTACAAGCGCATGAAGTATAAGGGCCTCATCTGCGAAAAGTGCGGCGTCGAGGTCACCCTCGCCAAAGTCCGGCGCGAGCGCATGGGCCACATCGAGCTTGCAGCGCCTGTCGCCCACATCTGGTTCCTGAAATCGCTTCCCTCGCGGATCGGCCTTCTGCTCGACATGACGCTCAAGGATCTCGAGCGCGTGCTCTATTTCGAGAACTACATCGTCACTGAGCCCGGCATCTCGCCCTTCAAGGAGAAGCAGCTCCTCACCGAAGATCAGTACAACCAGGCGCTCGACGAGCACGGGCCCGACAGCTTCACCGCCGGCATCGGTGCCGAAGCCATTCGTGACCTGCTGGCCGCTATGGATCTCCCCAAGCTGCGCGACGAACTTCGCCAGGAAATCGCTGAGGCAACCACCGATTTGAAGCCGAAGAAACTCGGTAAGCGCTTGAAGGTGATCGAGAGCTTCATCGAATCGGGCAATCGTCCCGAGTGGATGATTTTGACCCACGTTCCGGTCATTCCGCCGGAGCTGCGCCCGCTCGTGCCCTTGGATGGCGGCCGCTTCGCGACCTCGGACCTCAACGATCTCTATCGTCGTGTCATCAACCGCAACAACCGTTTGAAGCGGCTCATGGAGCTTCGGGCTCCCGACATCATCATCCGCAATGAAAAGCGCATGCTGCAGGAATCTGTCGACGCGCTCTTCGACAACGGCCGGCGCGGCCGCGTCATTACGGGCGCCAACAAGCGTCCGCTGAAGTCCTTGGCCGACATGCTGAAAGGCAAACAAGGCCGCTTCCGCCAAAATCTGCTTGGTAAGCGCGTCGACTATTCGGGCCGCTCGGTCATCGTGGTCGGACCCGAGCTCAAGCTGCATCAGTGCGGTTTGCCGAAGAAGATGGCGCTCGAACTCTTCAAGCCCTTTATCTATGCCCGCTTGCAGGCGCTTGGCCAGGCGGCGACAGTGAAGCAGGCGAAGAAGCTCGTCGAGAAGGAGAAGCCGGAAGTCTGGGACGTGCTCGACGAGGTCATCCGCGAGCATCCCGTGCTCCTGAACCGGGCTCCCACCTTGCACCGCCTCGGCATCCAGGCCTTCGAGCCGCAATTGATCGAAGGAAAAGCCATACAGC
The DNA here is from genome assembly GCA_964607855.1 of uncultured Hyphomicrobium sp. Taxonomy (GTDB): domain Bacteria; phylum Pseudomonadota; class Alphaproteobacteria; order Rhizobiales; family Hyphomicrobiaceae; genus CAZSNH01. The sequence continues at coordinate 3,823 of CAZSNH010000341.1, forward strand.
TGCACCCGCTCGTCTGCGCCGCTTTCAATGCCGACTTCGACGGCGACCAGA
>CAZSNH010000342.1:0-3873 GCA_964607855.1 uncultured Hyphomicrobium sp.
CGCCTCGACACCAACACCTCTGCGTTTTGGTTTTTCAAGGCTGTCGGCGGTGCGAAGAACATCTCCCACGGCAGCGACCCCTGCCTGCTCTTAAAGGCAGTCAAAAACCCCATCGAGATCAAAGGTGCCAGAACTGCACATTTACGCGACGGCGTGGCCATGGTCCGATTCCTCTCTTGGCTGGACGAAGAAGCCGCCAAGGGATCGCTCGATGAGATCGCAACCGTGCGCCAGCTCGAAGCGTTCCGAAGCGAGACGCAGGCCCTAAAAGAAATCTCGTTCGATACGATCTCAGGCAGTGGGCCAAACGGTGCCATCGTTCATTACCGGGTGAATGAAAAGACAAACCGCATCTTAAGGCCCGGCGAGCTCTTCCTTGTCGATAGCGGCGCGCAATATCTCGAAGGGACGACCGACGTTACCCGCACGGTCGCCATCGGCACGCCAACTCAAGAGATGTGCGAGCGCTTCACATTGGTTCTCAAGGGACACATCGCCATAGCGACCGCGAGATTTCCCAAAGGCACGCGCGGCGTCGACCTCGATCCCTTTGCGCGGCGCGCGCTATGGGAGCGCGGACTCGACTACGATCACGGCACGGGCCATGGCGTCGGCAGCTATCTTTCGGTCCACGAAGGTCCGCAGTCGATCTCGAAGAGCGGCATGGCCGAGCTCCTGCCGGGTATGATCTGCTCGAACGAGCCTGGATACTACAAGGAGGGCGCTTACGGCATCCGCATCGAAAACCTGGTGCTCGTCACCGAAGCCGCCATCCCGACCGGGGGCGACCGCCCCATCATGGGGTTCGAGACGCTGACATTGGTGCCCATAGATCGCCGTCTCATCGTCAAGTCCCTGCTGACACCGGCCGAGATCGAATGGATCGACAGCTATCATGCGCGTGTGCGCGACCTCATCGGCCCCGAAGTCGACGGCGCGACGCGCGCCTGGCTCATGGCGGCGACAGCCCCCCTTCCATGATCAGCTGGTGGTCGTGATCGGCGGAGTTTCGAAGATGCGGGCGATCTCTTCGAGACACAGAATGCGGTGCTGGCCCGGTGCCAGATCGGCGGGAAGCATCAAGTTGCCAATCCGCTCGCGATGCAGCGCATTGACGTGATTGCCGACGGCCGCAAACATGCGCCGGACCTGGTGATAGCGCCCCTCCGTCACTGTCAGGAGGGCCTCTTTCTCGGAGATGACTTCGAGTTGAGCGGGAGCTAAGGGCTTCACTTCGCTCTCGAGCATCAGCGCTCCGGAGGCGAAGAGAAAGCCTTCCGTTCCCTTAAGCGGCCGGTCCAATGTCACCCGGTAGCGCTTCGACACACGAGCCTTGGGCGAAATGATCCGATGCAGGAGCGCACCATCATCGGTGAGCAACAAAAGCCCCGACGTCTCCTTGTCCAACCGGCCAACGGAGGAGAGCGCAGGGTCACGCCGCCGCCAGCGCTCGGGCAACAAGGAATAGACGAGCGGTCCGGGATCTTTGTGCGAACACGTCACGCCAAGTGGTTTATTGAGCATGACGACCATGCCGGGTGGTGGGTCGACCGGCTCGCCGCGGATGAGCATGCGCTGCGGCAGATCGGGCAAGACAGCAATGCGCCCATCCGCCTTGAGGATCGGCTCACCATCGAGCACAACCCAACCCGCACGGACCATTTCCTGGATATCGCGGCGCGAGCCGTAGCCCATGTTGGCAAGGAGCCGGTCAAGTCTCAGGGAGGGGAATGAGGCATTCATCGGATGGAGCGGTAAACCTTATAGCCGTCGCGCTCGACAACGCGCTCCGTCAACTTGAAATGGACATTCAGGATCGCTTCATAGGGCAAGTGCCGGTTGGCGGTAAGCCATAACACACCGCCCGTTCGCAACACGTCGGCGGCTTTTCGCAAAAAGTCCTGCCCCAAAGACTTGTTTTCAGTGCCCTCGGCATGAAAGGGCGGATTCATGACCACGAAATCGAGATCTTTGAGGACAACCGATTCCCGGAGCACGTCGTCCCATAGAAACTGGACACGCGGATCGGTGATGTTGCGCCGCGCCGCATCGACGGCTCGCCGGTCGATATCAATGAGCGCCAGCTCGGTGATGTTCGCCATTTGAAGGATATGCCGGGCCAGATAACCGTAGCCACAGCCGAAATCGGCGCCGCGGCCTGCGAGACTGGTTATGGCTTCCGCGAGCAGTGCACTTCCCGGGTCAATGCGGTCCCAGCTGAAAATACCTGGCTGAGACCATAATCCGAGCGATGGGACATATTGCGGACCCCCTGCGCCAATAACATCCTGGAGCGCGGGGGCTCTCTCCGGTTTGCACGCTCTGCAAATACGCCAATGGCTCTTGGCCGATTCTGAGACGTGGCAGCCGAAGCCCTCAAGCTCATTGGCTAGACGCGCGCCGCCTTTGTCCTTTGGCGCCAAGGCCAGAAGGGCCCCACCGGGCTTCAAGGCCCGCATGGCATGCGCGAGAATGTATCGCCGCTCAATCGTTCCAGGCGGTGCAACAATGACGATGCCGTCGAGCGTCTCGGCCGCGGCCTCCGCGAGAGAGGCGCTTCCAGGCACGACTGGAGAAAATTGCACAGCATCGAACGGCACCTCGGCCAGATCGCGCGGCGGCATGCCGTATACGCCAACTCTCTCTCTGGAGATCGCTACTTGCCCCCTCAAGATGCCGCTCCGCCGATGAGCGCCAGCCATTCGTCTTCCGTAAGAACCGTAACGCCCAACTCTTGCGCTTTATCGAGCTTAGAGCCAGCCTCGGCCCCGGCCACCACATAGTCGGTCTTCCTTGAAACCGAGCCCGAGACCTTGGCGCCTAACCGCTCGGCCTGAGCTTTGGCTTCGGGCCGTGACATGCGCGTCAGCGTTCCTGTGAACACCACCGTCTTGCCTGTAATTGGGGATGCTCCGCTCCGCGGTCGTGCATAAGGCTTGACGGTTACGTGTTTGAGGAGATCCTCGACAGCCTTGATGTTGTGGGGCTCGGAGAAGAAGGCAATGAGCGCATCGGTGACGACCTCGCCCACACCGCTCAGGCTTGCAAGCTCCCTGTAAGGTTCTCCTGGCTTCTGGTGCGCGGCCCGGGATGCGACCTCCCGCAATTCGTGAGCGCTCGTGAACGCCCCCTTCAAGGCTTCAACGGCGCCCGGCTTGACGCCCTTCAATCCCGAGATTTCATCAAAGCCATTGTGGTCCCCCGCAAAGAGATCGTGGCGCGACGACTTGTGGGCAGGCAACCTCGCAAAGTGATCCATGATCGCCTGCGCCGACTTCTGACCGAGACCTTTTATGCCCGTAAGTCTTAAGTAATCCGGTCCTGGTTTCGCGGCGGCTGCCTGATCGACGGCCGAGCGCAGAGCTTCGAACGTCCCGAACGCTTTCGCCAGATCCTTCGCCGTCGTCTCGCCGACGTGGCGGATCCCAAGGGCGAACAAAAACCGCTCGAGGCCAATCGACCGGCGGGCATCGATGGCCCGGAACAGGTTATCCACGGACTTGGCGCCGAAACCCTCGCGATCGGCAAGCTTTTGAGACGCCGCCGCGTCGCGCTCAGCCAGCGTGAAAATGTCGGCGGGCTGGCGAATGAGGCCGTCGTCGAAGAAGCGTTCGATGCGCTCGTCGCCGAGACCCTCGATGTCGAAGGCAAGCCGCGAGGCGAAATGCTTCAGGCGCTCCTTGGCCTGCGCCGGGCAAATGAGGCCGCCCGTGCAGCGACGCACCACGCCGGCTTCGCCCGATTGATCTTCTTCGCGCACGGCTTCCGAGCCGCAGACGGGGCAGATATGCGGAAATACGAAGCGGCGCGCCCCCTTCGGACGCTTTTCGAGAATGACACCTGCCACCTGCGGTATGACATCGCCTGCCCGCT
>CAZSNH010000343.1:0-3870 GCA_964607855.1 uncultured Hyphomicrobium sp.
CGAGACCAAGATGTAAATGACCGTACAAATCCCGAGCGAGGCGAGAATCCCCCTCGGTACATCGCGCTGCGGGCTGTGTGCTTCTTCGACGGCTGTCGACACAGCGTCGAAGCCGACATAGGCAAAGAACACGAGCGAGGCGCCGGCCAGTATACCGACGGTTTTTCCCCCTTCGGTATAGTCGAACCAACCATACGGCGCGAACGGCGACCAGTTCGCAGGATTGACATTGAAGACCGCCACGGCGACGAAGATTGCGATGGTGACCAATTTGACGAACACCATGGCCGCGTTTACGCGAGCGCTTTCCTTCACCCCCACTATGAGCATGCACATGAGCATGAGAATGACGCCGACGGCGGGCAGATTGACGATGCCGCCCGCAAACGGGCCGCGCGTTAATTCATCGGGCAGTCCAAGGCCGATCGCGACAAGTGCATTGTTGAAATAGCCGGACCAGCCGTTCGCCACGGCCGCCACGGCGACGCCATACTCAAGAATGAGATCCCAAGCGATGATCCACGCGATAAGCTCCCCGAACGCGGCGTAACTGTAGCCATAGGCGCTGCCGCACCCGCCGACGCTTGCAGCGAGTTCCGCGTAGGCCAGAGCCGCGAAGGCGCAGGCAATGCCTGCCACGACGAACGAGACAACGATCGCCGGCCCGGCCTGAGTGGCGGCTGCGATGCCAGTGAGCACGAAGATGCCTGTGCCAATGATCGCGCCAATGCCGAGCAAAGTGAGATCGACGACGCTGAGCACCTTGCGCAGGCCGCTCTCGGCATCGTTGTTGACAACAGGCTTTCTGCGGAAAAGCGCGTTCATGATCCACCTTTAGGTCCTGCTAAGTATAGCGCGAGTGGAGCGATCCACTTTGTATGGCACCAAACCCCACCGGGCAAGAACGCACCGTGGCGAAGCCCAATTCTGACGTCGTGCTGGTAGGCTTCTCTTTTCTGCGCCACCGGCGTCTGCGGCGGTTGACTGAATCCGGCCTTTACCGGCTACTGAAGGCAGGGCAGCGCTACATTTGGACCTATGGGCAGAAAGATGAATTGACCGCGCTGCCGGACTCTCTCATAAGATGCCCCCGTCAGTAATGACATGCGGGAGAGATCGGCTGGGTTCACGTGCCAGCCGGCGCCGAAGGAGCAACCGCCCCGGAAACTCTCAGGCACAGAGACCGCATGCCGATGACACTCTGGAAAGAGACCCTTGTTTCAACGCAAGGGTCCACCGAAGGATGTAAGGTGTGTGCCCTCGCTTCAGGCGGGGGCCGGCGCGCCCAATCTCTCAGGTTCCGCGACAGAGGGGGCTTCCATGCGCGCCAGTAGGGCGCGCAGAAGCCACGGAGCCGCGCATGACAGAGTCCCGCCACGGTCAAGACCAAACTCAGCCGCTTCGCCGCACACCTCTTCATTCGGCTCACCTCGAGCAGGGGGCCAAGATGACGGCCTTTGCCGGTTACGAGATGCCTCTGCAGTATCCTCAGGGCATCCTCGCCGAGCACGCCTGGACGCGCGACAACGCTGGCCTTTTCGATATCTGTCACATGGGGCAGGCGTTTGTCATTCCGGAAGATGGTTGCCATCAGACGGCCGCCGCGGCACTCGAAACATTGGTTCCTGCCGATCTCATCGGATTGCCACCCGGATGGCAGCGCTACACGCAGCTTCTCAACGACCAAGGCGGCGTGATCGACGATCTCATGGTCGCGCGCTTGAATGATGTCAGGGACGGCGGCGCCTTGATGCTCATCGTCAACGCGGCACGCAAGGAGATCGATTTCGGCATCCTTCAAGCCCGCTTGCCCAAAGGCGTGCGGCTCGAACCGGAGCCCGAGCGCGCCCTCCTCGCGCTGCAGGGTCCAAAGGCAGCGGGCGTGTTGAGCGGACTTTGCGCTCATATCTCCCGTCTGTCGTTCATGCAGACGGCTGGTGTCCGAATCGGGACAACGGATGCGCTGGTGAGCCGGGCCGGGTACACGGGTGAGGATGGGTTCGAGATTTCAGTTCCGGCCAAGGACGCTCTCACGCTCTGGCAGAGCTTGCTGCAGTCGCATGATGTGCGCCCCTGCGGGCTAGGCGCGCGCGATTCACTGCGCCTCGAAGCCGGGCTCTGCCTATATGGCCATGAACTCGACGAAACGACTTCGCCTGTCGAGGCCGGACTTGCCTGGTCCATTCAGCGCCGGCGGCGGAACGAAGGTGGTTTTCCTGGCGCGCAGCGCATTCGGGGCGAACTCGCAAATGGTCCTGCTCGTTTGCGCGTGGGTATCGTGCCCGAGGGCGGCGCGATTGCACGTGAAGGAGCCCGCATCCTGTCTCGCGAAGGCGAAGAAATTGGAACGGTTACGTCGGGGGGATTTTCGCCCACGCTCAAAAAGCCGGTCGCCATGGGATATGTCAAAGCGACTTATGCGGCACCGGATAGTGAAATCTTGCTTCTTGTGCGCGGCCAGCCAATTGGCGCGCGCATCGCAAGGCTGCCATTTGTTCCGCACAGGTACCGGCGCGGAAATAACTAAGGGAGGAATTTGCCTTGATGAGATTTACCGAACAGCACGAGTGGCTCAAGATCGACGGCTCCGTCGCAACCGTGGGCATTACGAAGTATGCGGCCGAGCAAATGGGCGACATCGTTTTCATCGAGTTGCCGAAAGTCGGCACAAAATTGAAGAAGGACGCGGCGGCCGCCGTCATCGAATCCGTAAAGGCCGCCTCCGAGGTCTACGCACCCCTCGATGGAGAGGTAACTGAAGCCAATGAAACCGTCGTCGCCGACCCGGCGATCGTCAACTCCGATCCCATGGGGGCGGGCTGGCTGTACAAATTGAAGCTTGTCGAGCCGAAAGGGGCAGAAGCGCTGCTCGATGAGGCCGCCTACAAGGCTTTAACCGGTGGGAGTGACGATGCATGAGCATGGACAAATACGATCCTTATGATTTTGCCAATCGCCGCCACATCGGCCCGTCGGCGAAGGAAATGAAGGAGATGTTGGCCGTCGTCGGTGCGGCAGATCTTCATGCGATGATCGATGAAACCGTGCCCGAGTCGATCCGCCAGAAGGACAGGATCGATTTCGGCAAGTCGCTCTCCGAACGGCGCGCCCTCGACAAGCTGCGCGAGACGGCGAACAAGAACCGGCTGCTCGTATCGCTCATCGGACAAGGCTATCACGGCACAACGATGCCGCCCGCGATTCAGCGCAACATTCTCGAGAACCCGGCCTGGTACACCGCCTATTCGCCTTATCAGCCGGAGATCAGCCAGGGCCGCCTCGAAGCTCTACTCAACTTCCAGACGCTCGTGTGCGATCTCACAGCCCTCGATGTCGCTAATGCTTCGCTTCTCGACGAGGCGACGGCCGCGGCCGAGGCCATGGCCATGGCGAAGCGTGCGTCGAAATCCGAGTCGAATGTGTTTTTCGTCGATCAGGAATGTCTCCCGCAAACGATTGCCGTACTGCGCACCCGTGCCGAACCCTTGGGCTGGGAGATCGAGGTGGGCGATCCCGCCGCCGATCTCGTGCCCGAAAAGGTGTTTGGGGCGATCTTTCAATATCCGGGCGTTTGCGGCGCGTTTTACGACTATACAGACATCATCAAGCGGCTGCATGCGGCGGGCGCCATCGCTGTCATGGCCGCTGATCCCTTGGCACTGACGTTGCTCAAGCCGCCCGGCGAAATGGGCGCCGATATCGCGGTAGGTTCCATGCAGCGCTACGGCGTGCCGATGGGGTATGGGGGGCCGCACGCTGCATACATGGCGACGAGGGATACTTATAAGCGCAATCTTCCTGGCCGGATTGTCGGCGTATCGGTGGACGCGCGGGGCAACCGCGCCTATCGCCTCGCGCTGCAAACGCGCG
>CAZSNH010000344.1:0-3851 GCA_964607855.1 uncultured Hyphomicrobium sp.
CGCCTCCGATGGCAAGAACACCGATATGACCTTTACCGTGCAGGCTGCCGAACTTCCTCGCGCGCTTGCTGTTCTGAAGGCGGCCCAGAAGGATATCGGGGCGTTCGACATCGTATCGTCAGCGGACGTCGCTAAGATTTCCGTGATCGGCATTGGTATGCGCAGTCATGCAGGTGTTGCCGCAGAGATGTTCAAGGCGCTTGCTGAGAAGGGGATCAACATCCTCGCCATCACCACTTCTGAAATCAAGATCAGCGTTCTAATCGATGCCGCTTACGCAGAGCTTGCGGTTAGAACGCTCCATACGCACTACGGCCTCGACAAGGACTGAGGCCGCTTCGGCTCCCTGCACCTGCGGGGAGATGTTGAGGTCATTACAATGGCAGCGGGCCATGCAGTCGAGACGCGGTGACGAACCTAGAGTTATGGCGTCCGAGCCGGCGTTGCGTGTGATCATGCGGCGCCTGCGAGAGATCATGTCCGAGCCTGGCGAGGGACAGGAACGGCTCGACAGGATCGTTCGTCAGATCGCGGGCGTCATGGTGGCCGACGTCTGCTCGATCTATTTGAAGCGTCAGGACGGTTCACTTGAACTCTTCGCCACCGAAGGCCTCAATCCAGCGGCCGTGCACAAAACGCGACTGAAACGCGGCGAAGGTCTCGTCGGGCGCTGTGCAGAGCTCAACATCACAGTGAACGAACCGGATGCGCCGAAACATCCCGCCTTTTCATATCGTCCCGAAACCGGTGAAGAGCTTTATCACTCGCTGTTGGCGGTGCCGCTTCACCGCAGCGGCGAAGTCTTAGGTGTGCTCGTCGTCCAGAACAAGACCGCCAAAGAGTATTCGGACGAGGACGTAGAAGTCATGCAGGCGACAGGTTTGGTCGTTGCAGAGCACCTCGTCTCCGGCGCCGTTTCCGGTTCGGCCGCTGCAATAGAGTTCTCGAAATCACTTGCCGCGGTCGTAAAGGGCCAGGTGATGTCGGATGGGATCGCGCTTGGTCACGTCTTCCTGCACGAGCCGCGGATTGTCGTCACACAACTGATGGCCGAAGATCCCAAGGCCGAACTCGTGCGCCTCGAGTCAGCGATTGCCGAGCTTAGGGCTTCGCTCGATGAAATGCTGGGCCATGAGCAACTTGGCAGTCCGGGAGAGCACAAGGACGTACTCGAAGCCTATCGCATGTTCGCGCACGACCGAGGCTGGGAACGGCGCCTGCGCGAGGCGGTTCAAGGCGGCCTCACGGCAGATGCGGCCGTGGAGCGGGTGCAAAACACGACGCGCGCGCACATGCTGCGCCAGGCCGATCCCTATTGGCGCGAGCGGCAGCGCGACCTCGATGATTTATCGGACCGGCTGCTCCGCATCTTGGCCGGACACGATGCCGGAAGCCGCCACGACGACATGCCGCCCGATACCATTCTTGTCGCACGTACTATGGGGCCTGCCGAGCTCCTCGACTATGACCGAATGCGCCTGCGCGGTCTTGTCGTGGAGGACGGAAGCGCGCAAAGTCACGTGGCGATCGTCGCCAAGGCGTTGAACATTCCGAGTATCGGCCAGGCAATCGGCGTCGTTGAGCGCGTCAATTCGGGCGATGCGGCCATCATCGACGCCGAGTCGGGGGAAGTGCACCTCAGGCCCTCGGCCGAGATCATCGCGGCTTACAGCGATAAGGTACGCTTCAGGGCGAGGCGTCAGAAGCGTTATGCGGCCCTTCGCGAGAAGCCAGCCGTCACCAAAGACGGCAAATGCATCACTCTCAACATCAATGCCGGCCTGCTCGTCGATATGCCGCATTTGAAGGAGTCTGGCGCCGACGGCATCGGACTCTTCCGCACCGAGCTGCAGTTCATGATGTCGAACACCTTTCCTCGCCTCGAACGGCAGGTACAGACATACAGTGCCGTTCTCGATGAAGCAGGCAACAAGCCGGTGGTATTCCGCTCGCTCGACATCGGCGGCGACAAGGTCTTGCCCTATCTGCGCCAGATGAAGGAGGAAAACCCCGCCATCGGCTGGCGCGCTATTCGCATGTCATTGGACAGGCCAGCACTTTTTAGAACGCAGATCCGCGCTTTCTTGCGGGCTGCCTCGGGACGCTCACTCAGCATCATGATTCCGATGGTATCGGAAGCCAGCGAGATGGATGCCGTGGGCGTTATGATTGACAAGGAACTGGCGCTCATCGAGCGGCGCGGTCAGAAACCACCGACGAAACTATCGATTGGTGCCATGCTGGAGGTTCCCAGTCTTCTGTTCGAACTCGAGACCTTGCTCCCTAAAGTGGATTTTATTTCGATCGGTTCCAACGACCTGCTGCAGTTCCTGTTCGCTGCTGACCGGACGAACGCACGCGTGGGGAGCCGTTACGATTGCCTTTCAGTTGCCCCGCTACGGGCATTGAAGCAAGTCGTCAGAGCGTGCAAGAAACACAAAGTGCCGTTGACACTTTGCGGTGAGATGGCGGGCCGGCCCTTGGAAGCGATGGCGCTCATCGGGCTTGGAATGCGCTCGATTTCCATGGCGCCAGCCTCCATCGGTCCCGTCAAGGCGATGATCCGTTCACTCAATGCCCGTAGGCTGACATCGCTCATGGAGCAGCTTCTTGCCGATGGCGCTGGGTCCGTGCGAACCGACCTTGAGCGGTTCGCTCAGACCGAGGGTGTGGATATCTGATCACGCAGCAGGGAAATGTTGCGTGCGTACACACTTGGATCGCATGATGGTCTTTGACATCTCCCGCTTTTGGCTCAATCGATAGTCTCGCGGGTCCCATGCGAACGAACTTATAGTCCGGGTCCGGTCATGCGTGGTTATTCGTCAGCGAAAGATTCCAAGACGTCGTCTGGCTTCCGGCCGGACCGTTCGGGGTCCACTTCCACCGCAACGTCGCCCGCAAGTAAGATCGGTCCGCTTTTTCGTGACTTGAGACGCTGTTTTCGTTTTTCGGTTCCCGAGGTGGCCTTCCGTCTCGGCACGCGGATCGACGTTATCGAAGCCCTCGAAGCCGGAGATGTATCCAAATTGCCTCCCTGGCCGGAAACGGTTCGGCTCGTGACGGCCTACACGGGGTTTGCTCAGATCGATCCGCGCCCAGTTCTCGAAGTCATTTCAGATGAACTGGCCGCGTTGCGAAAGCGATCGGCCAAGGGTCCCGTCAGGCGTTCTAAGACCTTGCGCGTCGGGGTTGAACGTGTCGCCGCGCACCTGGCGTCTACGCTGAATGTGAGGCGGCTGGCGGAGACCCTGGCGCAGATCAAGGCGTCGAGCGCACTGCGCTGGCCGCTCGCGCTGGCGCAAGGCCGCAGGAGCCCTGCGCGTCTGGCGCTCGCTTGTGCGGTTCTGGCCGCACTCCTCACCTCGCTCATTCAAAGCCCGGTGCTGCAGGCTTCGGGAGGCAGTGGCGCCTTGGGGCGCGTCATTTTAACCGTACAGGACTACGTGCTCCAGCGGTCGTCGACGAAAAAGAACGGCATGACGTGGATCGATGTGGAGGATCCCCGCTCGCGGCGTACCGACAAATTGCAAGTTCCACAACAATGAGCTTATAAGCGCGCCAGATAATAGAAACCCCGGTTTTGACATCGGGTAGAGAAGCCTTTTCGGGCCGCTAGACAAAGCAATATGACTGCACTTCCGGAAGAGAAGCTCGACAAGCTGGTCGGGCGTTGGGAAGCCATTCAGGCCGAACTCAATCAAGGCGTAGGCCAGGCTGCCTACGCCAAACTCACCAAAGAATTCTCGGACCTCAACCCGATAGTCGGCACTATCCAGGCGCTGCGATCAGCACGTAAGGAGGCGGCCGACCTGAAGGTGCTCATCGATGATCCTAAGGCCGACAAGGAA
>CAZSNH010000345.1:0-3824 GCA_964607855.1 uncultured Hyphomicrobium sp.
ATGGCGGCGCTCTGGCCCACCGTCAATTCGGAGTGCATCGTGCTCGATGTCGGAGCCAATATCGGCGCAAGCGCGCGCCAGTTAACCGACTTTGCGCTCATGGGAGCGGCGATGGCGCGGGCCATTTTCCACGTCGAGAAACCAACAGTTGGCCTTCTCAACGTCGGGGTTGAAGAAATCAAGGGCGCCGATGAGGTCAAGGAAGCGCACCAGATGTTGAAAACCTTGGCATTGCCGCTCGATTACAAGGGCTATGTCGAGGGAGATGAGATCGGCCAGGGCAAAGTGGACGTGGTTGTGGTCGAAGGATTTGCCGGCAACATCGCATTGAAGACGGCTGAAGGCACCGCCAAACAAATCGGCCAGTACATCAAGGAAGCGCTCTCGCGCTCCTTCATGTCGAAGATGGGGGCTCTCATGGCCAAGGGGGGTCTCAGGGTGCTCAAGCACAAAATGGACCCGCGCCGTGTCAATGGTGCGACGCTGATCGGCTTGAACGGCATTGCGATCAAGAGCCACGGCGGGATTGATGCCCTCGGTTTTGCGAGTGCCATAGATCTCGGGTACGAAATGTCACAGAGCAGTCTGCTCAAAAGGTTGCAGTCCGATACGGAAGCCTTCCATAACGCTCTTGCCACAGCGGCAACGGGGTCGTAACGGCAAGAGGCAGAGGCCTCGTGCAGGCCCACTCCTCGCGGGGGATCGAGATCAGAAGGACGTACTCGTGGCAGTCATTCGCTCAGTTATACGTGGTGTCGGCGCACATCTTCCCAAACGCGTAATGACGAATGCCGATCTGGCAAGGATTGTCGATACGACGGACGAGTGGATTGTCGAGCGGTCGGGTATCCGCCAGCGCCACATCGCTGACGAGACAGAGCTCACCTCTGATCTCGGCGTCGCAGCCTCCCATCAAGCGCTCGTTCGGGCCGGCATCGACCCCATAGATATCGATCTTGTCGTGTGTGCGACGGCCACGCCGGACCGCACGTTCCCGGCAACTGCGGTCAAGATCCAGTCCGCGCTTGGTGTCACAAAAGGGGCCGCCTTCGATGTGCAGGCCGTTTGTTCCGGCTTCGTCTATGCAATGACGATTGCCGATAATTTCATGAAAACGGGCCAGTTCAAGCGCGCCATTGTCGTCGGCGCCGAGACGTTCTCTCGAATTCTGGATTGGTCGGACCGCAGCACGTGCGTCCTTTTCGGCGACGGCGCGGGCGCGGTGGTTCTGGAAGCCCAGCCGCAGCACGGCACGCGCGAGGATCGCGGAATTCTGGCAACCCGAATCCGTTCCGACGGTCGGTTCGAGGATCTCCTCTACGTCGACGGCGGGCCGGGCTCTACGAAAACGGTCGGGCACCTTCGCATGAACGGGCGCGAGGTCTTCCGGCACGCGATCCAGAAAATTTCGGGCGTGATCGAAGAAACGCTTGTCATGACCGGCTACGCCGCCGATGAAATTGACCTCTATGTTCCCCATCAGGCCAATGCGCGTATCCTCGACGGTATCGCCAAGAAGCTCAACGTCAGTCCCGACAAGATCGTGATGACGCTTGCCAAGCACGGCAACACGTCAGCCGCCTCCATTCCCTTGGCCCTCAATCAGGCGTTTGAAGAGCACAGGGTCAAAGAGGGGTCCCTCATCCTCATGGAAGCCATGGGTGGGGGCTTTACCTGGGGGGCGTTGCTCGCGCGCTGGTAGAAATGGGCCCGCCACGCCAACCTTAATAAGAAAAATTTACCACGGCTCGGCCCTCAATCAGCCGACGAGGGTTGGGGAATGCCCAATTCCTTGTTAGATTTCAGTTGCTTGTTCTCGGTTCCCGTTGACCCCGCGACAGTCAGCCGCTAGCATCCGCCATTCTAAAGCGAAATCTGGGTTTGGGAGGCGGGAAATCCATGAGTGGCAAGACGTTGACGCGTGCCGATCTCGCTGAGGCGGTGGTGCGCAAGGTGGGGCTGCCGAGAAACGAATCTCAGGAGCTCGTCGAACTTGTGCTCAATGAAATATCAGGATGTCTCGCGCGCGGCGTCGCCGTGAAGCTCTCCTCATTCGGATCCTTCGGTATTCGTCAAAAAGGGCAGCGCATTGGGCGAAACCCGAAGACGGGCAAGGAGGTTCCGATTACCCCGCGGCGCGTGCTCGTATTCCGACCGAGCAACATCATGAAAGACCGCATCAACAACGGACGCATGCGGCGCAAAGCGGCAGAGTAGGCTTTTCGCGCGCCCTAGGGATGCTGTTCGCCATGAGGCGCTAAGAGCCCTCGCGATCCCGGCCTGCGCCTTGAAGGTGGCGCCTCCTCAGCATGACTGGCCAACGGAAGCAATCCTGTTTTTTTGTGCGTCACACACATCTCTATGTGACGTGAGACGGAGCGGCGAGTAGACTGTTCGCATTGTCCCCATGAGATCCAACACGAGGCGCACCATGAGCAAGGCGGCCGATGCATTTCGGACCATCAGCGAGGTGGCGGCGGAACTTGACGTCCCCAAGCATGTGCTCCGCTTCTGGGAAGCGAAGTTTGCACAAATTCGACCGATGAAGCGTGGCGGCGGCCGCAGGTATTACCGGCCGGCCGATATGGAATTGCTGCGCGGCATCCAGCATCTGCTTCATGCCGAAGGCTACACCATCAAGGGCGTGCAGAAGATCCTGCGCGAGCAGGGAATAGACGCCGTAAAGATGTTTTCTCACGCCGGCGCAGCAGCTCAATCGACGGCCTCGGGGCCGAGAAAGGGAACGCGCGGAAGCTCTGAGGTTGGAGCCGCTGGGGGCGCTAAATTCTCGGCAAAGCCGGCCCGCGAATCTCTTGCCGTGGTGGCGGTCGGGGCGCGCCCAGGACATGCTGCCGATCGCGGCAACATCTCCGCGATCATACGCGAGCTCGAACTCTGCAAGCGGTTGCTGGAGAACGCTGGCGAGACGGTCGAGACTGAACGGGCTCCGCGCCGGGCGCGAGCGGGCAGCGCGTGAGGTGAGGGACATCGTGCCGAGGACCTGAGAGCGATGCCGGGCGTTCGGAGGCTCGAGGTCTGGTTCATCGATGCCAAGACGGCAGCACCCGCATTGGAGGCGATTGAGAAGAGGTCGCCACGGCTCGTCGGCGAAGTGGACCTGAGGGCACGAGCAGTTGCGCGCACTGAAACTGATCGCGTACGCCGTGCGAGTCACATTGCGCTGCGTCTACTTCTCGAGCATGCAATCGGGCCTTCCATCCGCGGTGTAGATTTGATCACGGGACCGATGGGTAAGCCGCGGTTGCCGGCGGCCATATCGGGCTCCTTCAGTCTTTCGCATTGTGCCGGTCACGCGCTGATCGCCATCTCTCCCCAGGAAACGATCGGTGCCGATCTGGAAAGGGCCCGTGACATCAGTGTTTCAGACGAGAGGCGCAGGCGCATTCTCGCCACTGCAGGCAAGCTGCAGCCGGAGCGGCCCCTGCCCCAAGATCCTGAGGAAGCATTCCTTCAGGCTTGGGTGCGTATCGAAGCCGTCGCCAAGGCGAGCGGGGCGGGGATCGGTCAGCTTCTCACGGATCACGGCATTATCGGTGGGCAGGGACGGGCAGCCCAGTCCGTGCCCTACAAGACTGTCGATCTCGCGCTCGATGAGGGCTGGTTCGGGGCCCTGGCGGCCCTGCAACTTGAGAGTGCCGTTGAAGTGAGGCGGCTTCCCGCGCGAGAGAGTGAGATAGAGGCGCTTCTTCGCTAACCCAGCAAGCGATTGACGTTGACCATGCCGTTCCACAACGGGTAAAGGGAGCCCTAGTCGGAGCGTAGCGCAGCCTGGTTAGCGCACCAGTCTGGGGGACTGGGGGTCG
>CAZSNH010000346.1:0-3823 GCA_964607855.1 uncultured Hyphomicrobium sp.
GCGATCTGGGGGTTGTGCAACGCAAATGAAACGGCGAGGCAGTGAGCCTCGCCGAGGAACTTGGCGCAAAGGCCCCCAAGATCATCGATGCTTCGAGCGCGCATCGTGTGGCAGAGGGCTGGGTCTACGGCTTTCCCGAGCTCGATAAAGCGCAAGCCAAGGCCATCGCCGGCGCGAGGCGGGTCGCCAATCCGGGATGCTATCCGACGGGTGCTATCGCCCTCCTGCGCCCGCTCATCGCCCATGGGCTCGTGCCAGCGGATTATCCCATCACCGTCAATGCCGTCTCGGGTTATTCCGGCGGCGGAAAGAGCATGATCGAATCCTACGAGGTGTCGAAAAAGGCGCCCCCATTCGAGCTCTATGCGCTCGGCCTCGAGCACAAGCACGTGCCCGAACTCATGGCCTACACGGGGCTCGAACGGCGGCCCATTTTCGTGCCCTCCGTTGGCAACTTCCGTCAAGGAATGCTGGTCTCGATTCCGCTTCATCTCGATACGCTTCCCGGGAAGCCCAAGGTGGCGGACCTCGAGGCTGCGCTCGCCAGACACTATTCGGGCACCCAATTTGTCCGCGTGGTGCCGGCCGCAGAACACGCCAAGCTTGGTGGACGCATCGAGCCGCAGGCGCTCAACAATTCGGACAAGCTCGAACTCTTCGTGTTCGCGAACGAGAAACACAGCCATGCCGTCCTGTTGGCACGCCTCGACAACCTCGGCAAAGGTGCGTCTGGTGCAGCCGTACAGAACATCAAGTTGATGCTCGCCCTCGCTTAAGGGCGTCTACCCCGGCGGCGGCGCCATCGGGATGTTCAGCATGGCGTTTAGACCGCAGTTAGAGCACTTCAACTGATACCATTCAGCATAGGGCCTCGCCGAGCAATCGCTGAGCACAAGGCCGGAAAACCCGCATCTCGGACACGTGAGGCTGGCATGTGAATCCTTGCGCCAGACGGCAATGGCATCGCGTGCGCGGCCCACTTCTTCTTCGCTGAGTGTGTCGCGCGCGCTTGCCACCTCAGTGTCCTTCGAACGCCACGAGCGCGTGACTTTCAATGCCGTGCTGTTTCAGCCGAGTGGTGCCTCCGAGTTCCGGCAGATCAACGATAAAGGTCGCGCCCACGACGGCGCCCCCCGAACGCGTGACGAGCTTGGCGGCTGCTTCAGCCGTTCCGCCCGTCGCGATGAGATCATCGACGATGAGGATACGCTCGCCTGCCTTTATGGCGTCCTCGTGAATTTCGATAATGTCGACGCCATATTCGAGCGTGTATTCCTGACCGATCGTTTTCCAGGGCAGCTTCCCCTTCTTGCGAATGGGAATGAAGCCGCACCCTAAACGGTCCGCGACGGCCCCGCCCAAGATGAAACCGCGCGCCTCGATGCCGGCCACCGCGTCCACCTTCCCGCCCTCATAGGGCCGCGCCATGGCCGCAACCGTTTTACGGAAGCCCTGCGCGTCCCCCAATAATGTCGTGACATCGCGGAACATTATTCCTGATTTTGGGTAATCCGGTATTGTCCGTATCAGGCTTTTCAACTCGTCCAAGGCCACCTCCCCGTCAAATTCGCGGCGCAAAATAGCAATATCTCATGGGGCAAGGTAGAAGGAAGCATGGACTGCAAACGATTCGCAGCGTTTGGCTGAAGCGTGCTCCCGGGCGTGGCGGTGTTCCCAAGAGAAGCATGAGATGACGATGGATACGAGCTTTCCTCTTTCGTCGGCCCCCGAAGCCGACGACCTACCACGCACCCTGAGGCGCGAGCGAGACCGGCAGCGGGCTGCCGCTTCGGCCTCCGCAAACCCGCTCGGAAGTGCGATACGGGCGACGGATGATCCGGCAACAGTTGCTGACTTTTCGGCGGCAGATCTGACGCCAGCCGCGGTGAAGCGGATTGAGGTTCCCTTCTTCCACCTGATGGTCTTCTTTCTGAAAGCCGTCCTTGCCGCGATCCCCGGGCTTATTCTCTTGACCGCGATCCTTGGCTTCGGTGGCCACCTACTGCAGCTCTATTTCCCCGAACTCATCCAGACCAAGATCATCATTTGCTCGCCCGATAATCCGAAGGGGTGCTGAGCGCACAATTCCTTTCAAGCGGAACATTAGTGATTTGTGGGCGGGTAACTCTTGCTATTTGCGCTGCAAAACCCGCCCAGCCACGGCATCGAGCTTGGCAAGGAGCGAGGGATCACGCGCTTCGGGTGCCGTGATAATCGCGACATCGAGTGCCGTATCCGATCCGATGGGGCACTTGGGATGCTCGCGCGGGAAATCCCTCGCAAGTCGCGCCACGAGCCGCTGCGCCTTCAAGGTATTCTCGGTCATGACGCGAATGATGGCGGCCACGTCCACATGCGCATGTTCGTCATGCCAGCAATCGTAGTCCGTCACCATGGCAATCGTCGCGTAACAGATCTCAGCTTCGCGGGCGAGCTTTGCTTCCGGCATGTTCGTCATACCGATCACGTCGCAACCCCAGCTCCGGTAGAGATTGCTTTCCGCGCGCGTCGAGAACTGCGGGCCCTCCATAACGAGATAGGTGCCCCCCGAATGGCATTTGATGCCTTCGGCTGCCGCTGCATCGGCAAGTGCCGCGGCAAGTAGCGGGCTTACAGGATCGCCGAGTGCGACGTGTGCCACGCATCCCCTGCCGAAGAACGATTTCTCGCGCGCGAAGGAGCGGTCGATGAACTGATCGGGCAGCACAAAGTCGCCGGGCGAATATTCCTCCTTGAGCGAACCGCATGCCGAGATCGAGACGAGATCCGTCACACCCGCGCGCTTCATGCAATCGATATTCGCGCGATAATTGATGGCCGAAGGCGGGATTTTGTGGCCGCGCCCGTGACGCGGTAAGAAGCGGATCGGAAGTCCAAAGAGTTCGGCGAAGAGCATCTCGTCTGAAGGCTCGCCCCAGGGGCTTGCGATTTTTTCCCAGCGCGCGTGATCGAGGCCCGGCAGGTTGTAAAACCCGCTGCCGCCAATGATGCCGAGTATTGATTTTGTCATGGTTCCCCCAGTTTGGCCACCATCGCGCCGATAGAGTTAGTCGAATGAGCCGCCCCTTGCCAGAAAAACGAAAAGGGCCCCAAGCGGAGCCCTTCAAATTCCATTGTGTCTGCGACCATCGAGGGGATAGGCTGGTCAGTGATCGATCTTGGACCAGATCCGCTTCTTGCCAATATAGAGAAGTAAGGTTGTGACCAGGAGATAGATCAACACTTGCCAGCCAATTTGCTTGCGACTGTTGAGCGAGGGATCGGCGGCCCAGGCCAGAAATGCTGCAACGTCTCGTGCACTGTCTTCGAGTGAGCCTGTGTTGTCGGCATAAGTCGTGAAGTTGTCCTTGGCGAGCGGCGGGGGCATCGCGATCTGATGCCCGGGGAAAACCGTGTTGTAATTCATACCATCGGCCAATTTTACGCCAGCCGGCGGATTTGTGTAGCCCGTGAGCAGCGCATAAATGTAGTCGACGCCACCCTCCTGATACCCGCTGAGCACGTCGAGAGGCATATCGAGGAGAACGTGCTTCACCCAGCCGGAATGGTTCTCGACGTTACGCGCTTTAGCAATAATGGAAAGATCGGGCGGAAGAGCGCCGTTCATGGCCGCGCGTGCCGCATTGTTGTTCTTGAACGGGCCAAGGATCGGATCGGGCAGGCCGGCATCGCGCTCGAACATCTCTCCGGCCTCATTGGGCCCGTCCGGGATCTTGTTCGGCCAGCTCTTGGCAAGCTCCTTGACGGCCTCGACGTCGAGCTCCGGGCCGCCGCGCTCCGTGAGGTTGCGGAAATTGACGCGCTTCAGCCCGTGACAGCCCGT
>CAZSNH010000347.1:0-3807 GCA_964607855.1 uncultured Hyphomicrobium sp.
GATACCCCGGCTAAGATGCAGCACGTGACCGCCGATGCATCCTGTGTCGACGAAGGTACTTTCGACGGTTACGCCTTCGACGGCTCCTCGATCGCCGGCTGGAAGGGCATCGAAGCCTCGGACATGTACTTGAAGCCCGACCCAGCTTCAGCCCACATCGATCCTTTCTTCGCCCAGACGACACTCGCCATGTTCTGCGATGTCATCGAGCCGCTCACGGGCCAGCCCTACGAGCGCGATCCCCGCTCGATCGCCAAAAAAGCAGAGGCCTACATGATGTCGCTAGGCATCGGCGACAAAGTTGTCTTTGGCCCCGAGGCGGAGTTTTTCATCTTTGACGACGTCAAGTTCACGGCCGACATGTACAATGTCAGCTTCAAGGTCGACTCAGCAGAGCTCCCCGCCAACTCGAACACCGAGTACGAGATGGGCAACCTCGGCCACCGTCCGCGCGTGAAGGGCGGTTACTTCCCCGTTCCGCCGATCGACTCTTGCCAGGATATCCGCTCCGAAATGCTCTCGGTCATGGCCGAGATGGGTGTCGTGGTCGAGAAACACCACCACGAAGTTGCTTCCGCCCAGCACGAGCTCGGCGTCAAATTCGGCCCCATGATCACCATGGCCGATCACATGCAGATTTATAAGTACGTCGTTCACAATGTGGCGCAGGCTTACGGCAAGACCGCAACCTTCATGCCCAAGCCGGTCTATGGCGACAACGGCTCGGGAATGCACGTCCATCAGTCGATCTGGAAGGGCAACACGCCCGTATTTGCGGGCAACAAATATGCCGACCTTTCCGACACCTGCCTCTACTACATCGGCGGCATCCTCAAACATGCCAAGGCCATCAACGCCTTCACGAACCCACTCACCAACTCGTACAAGCGTCTCGTGCCCGGCTATGAAGCCCCCGTGCTTCTCGCCTACTCGGCGCGCAACCGTTCGGCCTCCTGCCGTATTCCGGTTGTGACGAGCCCCAAGGCCAAGCGCGTCGAGGTCCGCTTCCCTGATCCGGGCGCCAATCCCTATTTCGCATTCACGGCCATGCTCATGGCCGGCCTCGATGGCATCCAGAATAAGATTCATCCGGGCGACCCCATGGATAAGAACCTCTACGACCTGCCGCCCGCCGAGCTGGCAAAAATTCCGACGGTGTGCGGCTCGCTCCGCGAAGCCCTCGCGAGCCTCGACAATGACCGCGGGTTCTTGAAGGCCGGCGGCGTCATGACCGACGACATGATCGATGCATACATCGAGCTGCGGATGGCCGAAAACATGCGCTACGAGATGATGCCTCATCCGATCGAGTATGACATGTACTACTCGGTGTAATTTTCGATTGTGTCCCGGCTGCTCTCCTTCGGAGAGCCCGGCCGCCACGCACCTACATTCAAGGCCCGGGAGCGATCCTGGGCCTTGTTTGTTGCGGATGCTTGTTTAAGCCCCACGCAGCCAATCGGTTTGCGCCCTCAGATGCCAGTCATGGCCTGCAGGATGAACCAGTGATCCTCGAAGAACTGCCTCGGATCAAGCTCGCCGAGCCGGTGCCAGGAGGCATCGGCAGCATCATCTCCGCCCTTGACATCGAAAAGCTGTGGCCGCTCCGGACACTGGAACATGAAGACATGCGTGATTGTCCGGCCGCGAATGGAGCGTTCGGGGGCGTCAAACACGCGCGTTGCGCTGTCGCTGATGAAGCAAGCCAGCGTCTCCGGCGACAGGAGTCCCCTCGCATCGGAAATTTGCGTCTCCTCGCGGAGCTCGCGGATTGCTGCTTCAGCGAGCCGTTCACTCTCTTTGATGAATCCGCCTGGCAAGGCCAAAAGTCCTTTACCAGGCTGCTCGCGCCGGCGCACGAGAAGCACGTGTCCGGACTGCTGAACCAGGCAGTCGACAGTAACAAAAACCGGGGGAAATGGCGCCACGGCCCAACTCTTGCGATAGGCGCGCATCCAGTCGGCTTCAGCTAGCAGCGATTGGAACTCTGGGCCAAGCCGGAACCTGTCGAGAAACTCGATAACCTGCGAGGGACAGTTGTCGCGCGGAAATGCGTCAGCCTGCCGAAAATAGGCTTCTCGGATCTTGGTGCTGTTGAATACCCCTAACGAGCCGCTGCAATCGAAAATTTCCCACTCGGGGAACATCTTTTGGTAATAGCTCAGTGAATCCTTGTTGAGACCCGCAAGGCCAATTCGAATTTCGCGCGCGCCGTGCAGATTTTGGGGCATACCTCGGCTGACCGCGCGCTTCACTTCGGCAATCCAGGCCGTTTCGTTGTACAGATGATCGTCGATTGCCATGACGATGAGGCGAGCACTTTTCGACTCATCAGGGAAAACGCTGCGGATCATCCCGATGCGTTCTTCATGCGTGAATGGATTGCGGAAGGAACGGGCCACGTTCGGCGAGCCAACGAGCACGATCACATGGCGCGATACGCCGAGCGCGCTCTCAATGATGCGTTTGTGCCCGAGATGAAATGGCTGGAAGCGGCCAATGACGGAAAGAAAATCATAGCGCATCCGAGGGGCCCTCGACGTCTACAAGAAACGTGGCCAACTCCTTAGTGGTTGCAGCGCAAATAAGCTGCCGCGCTCTATCCTGCAAGATTAAGGGGAGGCGAGCAGTTCTCGCCAGGTTCTTTGGGCAGTTTGCCTCGTGACGGATTCATCGGCCGCCTTCAGTAAAAGAGCAGTACGACGAGGAATGCCACCGCGTAGACACAGCGCATCAACTTGCGTTCGTTGGCATAGATCCAATTTACGGTCCGGCGCGGAAGATCGCGCCAGGGCAAATGTCCCACACTCGAGAGAATGACGCCGAGCACTGTGCCAAGAATGAGCGAGCGGTAATCGAGCGCGAAGGGCTCGTTGCCGAACGCTTCCTGGCTATGCCGGGCTAGCGGTCCCACACCGGCTACGCCAAGAGCTCCGGCGGCGAGAATGGCGAGTGCGATGAACGAAAGAAAGTCGAGAACGCGCGCGCGCATGACCGATGGCTCCCGGCAGTGCGATGGGAAAGGGGCTCGTGCAAAAGAACGCTACCCCTCGGATGTCAAGAAACGGTTAACCATGGAAATGACCGGATTCCGCATCGTTTTTCGCCCTGCTCGTGCCACCTTCCCTTGCGAGACCCAACATCATGATTTTGCGAATTGCGGTCTCCGTTTTCACTCTCGTTGCCGGGCTTGCTACGGCCTCGGCCGCCCCCCGCTATTCCTGGCCGGCCTCGGGCGCTTCTAAAGATACGCTTGAGAGCCGCATTGCGCCGCCTGCCGGATTCGAGCGTGTGCCGGTGGCGCCCGGAAGCTGGGGAGAATGGCTGCGCGGCTTACCAATGAAGCCCCTCGGTGCGCCCGTACTCACTTACTCGGGCGCTGAGAAGTGGCGCCAAGACGTGCATGTGGCAGTGATCGATATCGATATCGGCAAGCGCGATCTGCAGCAGTGCGCCGATGCCATCATGCGCCTCAGGGCTGAATGGCTTTATAGCACGGGACGCGCGCGCGACATCGGTTTCAACTATACGGACGGCAAGCGGCATGCGTATTCCGGCAGCGGCCGCGGCGACTACGCGGGTTTCCGGAAATACATGGAGCGTGTGTTTGCGTATGCCGGCACCTACAGCCTTGAGCGCGAGTTGAGAGCCGGCAATGTCGCGGATATCGCCATCGGGGACGTTTTCATCAGGGGCGGCTTCCCCGGACACGCTGTTCTGGTCGCCGATCTGGCGATCAACAGGGCGACGGGGGAAAAACGATTCCTTCTCCTGCAAAGCTACATGCCAGCGCAGGACATTCACGTC
>CAZSNH010000348.1:0-3781 GCA_964607855.1 uncultured Hyphomicrobium sp.
GGCCTCCTTAAGGATGCCGATAATCTGTTCTTCGCTGAACCTGCTCCGCTTCATATCCATCCGGCTCCTTCATGGACCGGACTCTACTCAAACCTGGAGGAAATCCACGGGCTCAGACCACCGATGAAAACTGCAATACACGTCATTGCGCGATGAAGGGCGGCGTGACTATTTCTGGTCGATGCCTACCAAACAGAATCGGAAAATTGATGCAGCGCCATGAAGCTTGGCGTTTGGCCTATCGCATGGACCGATATCTGCGAAGTGCCGCAGATTCTGACATTGAGCAGCGCAGCCGCGACATTACGCTCAACATGATGAATGTGAATGACACTGGCCAACTCTCGCCGGGAGTGCCGAATGGCGAAGCGATGATATGGTGGGAACTATGGACGCATATTCTCGAAGAATTATCGTTAAGGTCGGTCGATTACCGCGCACTTGATTTAATGCCGCCGTTTCCTTGGGTGAGCCATCCCGAAACACCACGCGGCCTAAAAATCCTCGGCAAGCGGCAACTTCCGAAAATGGATTTCATATCCCGCGTTGGACAGCGCGAGCATATGAAGGCCGCATACGAGCATGGACGTTTTCGGATCGCTCCGGCTACCACATATTCCGACCCATCGCTCAATCCCGCAATCAGGGATGAAGAATTGTCTGTCACCGCTGTCCGCAGCGGAGACACCGCTATTATTCGCCCTTACGACCCCAAGACGGGAAAGTCTGGCGAGCCAATCCAAGCCATCGGCAACATCACGTTCTCAACGACGTGGCAGGAGAATTTCTTCGTTCTGTGCCTCACCTCTGGATACCGGCCGCGCATCCTTGACGATTTTGAGGCAAATTCACTGTTGGTCATTCACAACATAAATCGCTTTCTGATCCGGCTGGAAAAGGCAGTGAAGCGGGCCCGACCGGACCTGACGCTAGTTGCGCGGCCCATCAGCTACTACGATCCATATAGCGTTGACCCGAAGAGCTTGGAAGCGCCCTTTGCGAAGAATTTTCGCTATGCGTATCAACGAGAATACCGGGCAGTTTGGCACAAGCCGGGCTTGGGCTTCGATGAGCAGCCCTTCTTCATCGAGATGGGGACATTGCGCGACATTGCCACGTTGTTCAATTTGCGGGATTGATCACGTTGCTACCGCGCGCCTGATCGGCGTAACTTTGGCCTCTGCCGCGCCACCGCTGGCGCAGTAAATTGCCCAATCGGCCATTAGCCGCCGCCTTTTCTCGAATAGATCGCCGCGCCGGTAAGCCGCTTCGGATTTGTTGCCGATCGCATGGGCCAGCGCCATTTCGCAAACCTCGTGAGCATAGCCGGTGCATTCGGCTGACCAATCGCGAAAACCCGAGCGGAAGCCATGGACAGTGCAATCCTGCTTCATGCGACGGAGCAGCATGGTCATCGCCATCGTGGACAGCGAGCCGCGTTTGTCGGTTGGAAACAGGTTGGCCATCTGTAGTGGCTTCACCGCCTCCAAAATTTCGATGGCGCGTGGTGACAGGGGAACGCGATGCTCCTTGCCCACCTTCATGCGCCCGGCCGGGATCGTCCAGATTGCCTTTTCAAGATCCACCTCGCCCAAGTCGCTTGCAGCACCTCATTTGTGCGAGCGGCCGTCAGAATGACGAATTCCAACGCCAGCGCCGCCATTGCATCGCGTCCCCGCAATTCCGCGACGAAGGCCGGAATAGCATCGTAAGGCATCGCCTTGTGATGGCCGCGTGTTAGGCGAGAGCGAGCAGGCAGGATTTGCGCGATATGTCCTCGCCAGCGTGCGGGATTTTCGCCAGCCCGGTATCCGCGCGCTTTGGCGGCATCGAGCACTGTTTCAATGCGGCCACGGATTCGGCGGCGGTTTCGGGCTTGGCCTGCCAAATCGGCTCCAATATCTTGAGCACATGCGGTGTGCCAATTTCGGCAACGGGCAATTCGCCCATCACGGGATAGACATAGGTGGCGAGCGTGTTGCGCCATTGCTGCCGGTGCTTCTCGTTGCGCCAGCTTCCCTCATTCGCGGCGATATAAGCCTCTGCAACGGCTTTGAACGTGATTCCGGCAATCTCGGCCGCTTGAGCCGTCGCAAGCGCCTGTGCTGCCTCCTGCTGCCGTTCCTCAAGGGGATCAATCCCCGCCTTGACCTTAAGCCGCAACGCTGATGCGAGATCGCGGGCATCTGACAGTGAAATAGCGTCCGGGCCAGCCGCCGCGGCTAAGCCAACGTCGCGAGATTTCCCGTTGAGCATAAACCGATAGACCCAGGACCGCGCACCACTTTCCTTGACAAGCAAATGCAGCCCGCCGCCGTCCGCATGGCGACCGGGTTTTGCGTTCTTCACCGCCAAGGTTGTCAGGGCATTGTTGAGCTTGCGGGGCATGGCACTGTGTCTCCGTTCCCAAATCCGTTCCCCAACAGTAGTTCGGTTTTATGGGAACGCAACTGGACTGTAATGGACAGAGCGCAAGCCAAATGAGATTTATCTAACTGTTTTATAGCCCTTTAATGGAAACTCGCGGTTAGCGATGGATGGGGATACGGAGGACTCCGTCTCCGCCAGCGCGCGACCGACGCGCGTGCCATGACGCGGCGCAGGCACGTCGTCGGCGAAATTGACGCCAATCAAGGCGCGTGTGCCGTGGTTGCGATACCCGATTCGCAAATGGCCAGCGTGACTCGCGACGAAATCCTCCGGCTGCTCGGACCGCTCGACGACGGCACGGTCGTCGAGGTGCTGTCCGCCGATCCGACGCTGACGGATCTTGAGATCGTCTCGCTGCGGCTTGGGCAGGAAGATGACGTGCTGGGTGACCTGCGAATTGTGCTGACCGGCGCGGCGGCACGCGTCTTCGACATCGTGCAGCGGGCGACGAGCTATCCCGACGAAGACGAATCCGGCCGGCGCGCGCCCGCACCCGCCAAGACCGTCTGAAAGAAAGCAGGCGGTCGACCGGTTGAGAGGAGGACCGGTCGCCGCCCCGTCAGAGGTGGAGAGGATTGGCTGCGTCGCGCCGTCAGAGCGTGCTCATCGGCGTCCGCGCACGCGTCCAGCCAAGCCCGGCAAGGCGTTCGGAACGCTCGAAGCGGCGACGCTCGATCACTCCGTTGAGCTTGACGCCAAGGCCAATCGCGACAAACGCAGCAATCGACTGCGAATAGTCCGCCAAAGCGAAGCTGATCGTGCCGACGCATGCACAGATGATGATGACCGCCGGAAACATGCGTTCATAGACGGCGTTGGCGATTTCGATACGGTCCACGGCCCCGTGACTCCCGTTTCTTGTTGACCCGTGAACGATTAAAAGACGCGCAATACTAACGGAACCTTGCCAGACATCGTTAACGGCAAAACTTTGATGGTTAACCTTACGGCGCCGTTACCAAACGCTCAGCGGCACTCGATGCCTTTGTCGATTTCCTTGCCAATGAGGCCGCCGGCGACTGCGCCGAGCACGGTGCCCACCGTCTTCGATCCGCCGGGCGCGATCGTGTTGCCGAGCACGCCACCGGCGATGGCTCCGACGACGAGTCCGGTGGTGCCGTCATCGCGCCGGCAATAATAGCGGCCGTCGCGACCGCGATAGATAACCTCGTCGATAGATAACCTCGTCGGGACCAAGCCGGCGCACCTCATAATGCTTTCCCGGACGGTAGTGATCGTCGGCGTACCAGCGCTCCTTGGCGCGCTTGCCATGTGCGGGCGCCCACGGCGGCGGACGACCCTAGGTCATGCACTCATAAATCGCTAGCCATGTGAGGCGAGATTTGATTCA
>CAZSNH010000349.1:0-3770 GCA_964607855.1 uncultured Hyphomicrobium sp.
CGCCCCCGCTGCCGATATCTGTCAGACCGGCCTCGTTTGCGTTTTGGGCACGCCTCGAGATTTTTCCCCAGGGCTCTCGTGGTTCGGGTTGATTTTGGATGAGCGACGCATCTATCCCTTAACTATTCGAGGGAGCGCTTGGGGCCGTGATTCTAACCATAGCCGTGATGATCATCGCTACGGTCGCGATATGCACGTTTTTTCTGGCGCCGCGGCTTGAGGAAAAGCGCGTACTCTTCGCAGCAGAACCCGATTTTCCCTGCGCATTCGGTTATCGCATGTCGTGGCTCGCGATCAAAAGCAACGACGCGCGCGCGGTCTCCGAAGCCCTGGGCCTGGAAGATGCGATCCCCTGCAATTGGAATTCGGGGATTGGCACGGTCTACGACGGCAAGCTCGGTGAGAACCACGTTTTCGTGACACCACCCGTACGTGGCTGGATCTTTGTCGTAGGGTTGTCGCTGCCCTATCCGGTAGGCCGGCATTTCGTCGACAAGGCCACACCGCTCCTTGTTGGTCTTGGCGGGCGTTTTCCCGAGGTTCAGTACTTCCTGTCGTTCCCCCCGCTCGATTTTTTTGCCTGGGCGCGAGCCGCCGACGGCCGCCTCATCCGTGCTTTCGCGGCCGGCGATGAGGGTGTCATCTGGAGTAAGGGCAAAACCACGCGGGAAGAGCGCCGGCTCGGTCTCAAGCTATTCGAGCTGCGCGGCGTGAACGGCCGGCGCGGAGATGCCGGTGGAGAACTCATCCTTCATCCGACCGAGGAGCATGTGATGCGCATCGCGCAAGCCTGGAGCATCGATCCGTCGGCGCTCACCTCAAGCCACGCGCTTCCCGGTCTTGGCTACGTGGCTCTCGCTCCGGCTTCCTGGCGCGCCGAGCGCGTGCGCAAAGTGGCCGCCTGATCTTCCTTGGTGCGTCAAATCGCGACATCAAGCCGCGCGAGCGACGCGGAGCAGCTGTTCGCGAGGCCGGGGGGGAGGGAAATTAATAACGGCTGCTGAGTGCGCCGACCGAAGAGAGAGATTCTTGACAGCCACCGTAGTTGGTAGCGTCGTCAGTTTTGCTTTCTTGACGGGCGGAGATTTTACGACCGGCCGTCCGCCTTCTTTACGCCGCGCTCTTCTCCCTTTGATCGGCGCCCGCGCCAGCGGAGCGTAGCGCTGTTGAACATTGGCGAGGCGTGTTGGGAGGGTGCTAGCGATGCAGGTCTTCTTTGCGCCTTTCGACGCGCTTTCCGAGACAGCCGCGGCTTCGAGTGAGTGGCGCCAATTTGTGGACAAAAGTCGCGCTATGGCGCCAATCAATCGCACCAATATCGGTTTTCGAGACGCTGACATGAAACCACGTGCCCACCCTCCGGATGCCCCCCACGAGCACCCGTTATACTCATGATAGGCATCCTATGGTTAACGCATGCCAAAAGACTGTCCGATGAGATACAACACGGACGCGATTTTTAGTGTGTCAACCCAGTTGGTTGCCGCTTGGCGCGGGAGTTGATGGCCCATCCCTCATGCGGCGCCTTTCTTGACGATCTCGGCCATTTGATGGGCAATTAGCCGGTCAAGATGACCGTCGAACGGCACCATGAAAACCATTAGTCCGTTCGGATCATCACTCCATTCCTGCAAGCGGTCCGAGAACGACGCGGGTGGTTCACCTGTACCGTCAAGTGAAACCACTGTACTGCGGAACGCCGTCTCGGAGAGCGGAAGAAATGGAATGGACACCGTTCCATTGCCCGCACTCTCGCCACTGCGGGGGGCGTCGGTCACGCTGCAGCAAATTATACTGGGAGCTGTTTCGAACTTGACGATGGCGCCAATGATGAGACGGGAGGCATCGTAGCCCTGAGCCACTCGATAGGTCCAACGTTGCCCCGCTTGTAAGTCCATGGATTGAGCGCTCCTCATTTATGCCTACAATGTCGCGTCAAGTATCAAAAAGCGTCCAAACGCTAACGGGTGAGAGAGGCATGAATCGGGCAGGGCATCTGCGCGCAGCGACGCAGGTGGCACGATTTCACATGCATTGAAGTCGATGTGGCATTGAGGTCGATGTGGGCCCGATCGGCCGTTAGCGCAAACTTTCAATGACGCGCGGGCGCGCCGTTTGCGGCACAACGAGCTTTTCGCGCTGTTCGGCCGTATCCGGATCCGTTCGAGTGGATCGGACGGGGGGCAGAAACATTTTCTCTGCTCTACACAACCGGCGCTGTTCTTCATTGCTGCCGCAGGCGCGCGGTTTGCCTTCCTTCGTGAAACAGATTCTGATATCGCGCAGTCGGCTTCCAGCGCCACCGCACGAAATCGATACCATATCGGCTCTGAGGTCTGGATTGACCGAGAGGAAATCGGACTCGAGTTCATCGACGCCAATGAACTGCGATTCGTGAGGGTTGACGTAGCGTTTCGGGATCGTGATGGATCGGAAAAGCTTGCGCGAAACGTCGTAATAGCCTCTCGGATCCAGTCCTGAGCACGTGCCATGCTTCTTGTATTCGTGCACGACGAGACGCGGGTTCGGCATGATGTCGAGCATACCATCGATCACGGGTTGTGGCACGAAAGGTTTCTTACGTGTGCGACAGAGACCGGGAAAGCCCTTCTCGTACTGCGGCCATAAACCGTGCAGAACAAAAGCATATCGCCGTCCGTCCGAGCGGTCGCACTGGGGATCGTAGTCGTTATCCGTGCGATCGGAGCAATAGCTTGGGCTCCAGCTCAAAACGAGCGCATAGTAGTCGAAGACGCCAGCGACGCCGCGCTCGGGTTTGGCCGGCCAGTCTTTTGCGTAATAGTCCTCATCGGACGAGCGCTGGGCAAACGCCGTCATGGAAATAAGAGACAAGCTCAGAAATAGAGCGAGGTATTTCCTTACCAGTCGCGACGGGCCCATGTGCTCGAGAAATCTCCAGTTGTGCGCCGGATGGAAGGCGGCAGACTCAGAGGCACACCATGAGGCAAGCCGTTGATGGCGCAATTCCCGATTGTTTGCACGAAAGAAGCGTTCTTCACGCGGCGCTTCCGAGGGCCGCCAGAATGCGGGCCCAGCTCCGTGCACCCTTCCTGAAACTCGAAAGATTGTATTTCTCGTTGGGCGAGTGAAGTCGGTCGTCGTCTACTCCGAAGCCGACGAGCAGGCTATCCATACCGAGCGCATCCCGGAACGAGGAGACGATCGGGATCGAGGCGCCGGAGCCCATCATGACGGCTGGGCGCCCCCATTCGTCCTTTAGGGCACGCGCACACGCCTGCATGGCCGGCGATGTCGTGTCGAAGCTGATTGCCGGGCTGCCGCGATGGCCGAGAAACGCGACGCGGCAATCCTTCGGCACTCGGGCGCAAACAAAGGCGCGGAGTTTTTCAACGATGTCATCAGGGTTTTGCCCAGGTACGAGCCGGCAGGTAATCTTCACCGATGCCTTCGACGGGATGACGGTCTTCGAACCGATGCCCTGATAGCCCCCGGTAATGCCATTAAATTCGAGTGTGGGACGGGCCCACAGCTGCTCGACGACGCTCTTGTTAATTTCGCCTGCGGGTTCTGAGAGGCCGACCGAGCCCAGGAACGAGAGTGCATCGATTTCGAGTTGGCTCCATTGGCTTAATTGTTCGGCGGTGGGATCGATAATGTTTTCGTAAAATCCGGGGATGGTGATACGCCCGTTGCTATCGTGCATGTCGGCCATGATGCGAGCAAGGGCGCGGATCGGGTTCATGGCAGGACCACCATAAATTCCAGAGTGAAGATCCCGTGACGGGCCC
>CAZSNH010000350.1:0-3769 GCA_964607855.1 uncultured Hyphomicrobium sp.
GCCGCTATTGACGATCTTGTAGATGGTCATAACAAACCTCCCGCCACGCGGTGCGGTGAACCCATGTCAACATTCATGCTCCATTCCCAACGCTGGCGGCCGTCGGTCGTTGACCTTGGCCGTTCTTTCCAAGCCAGTGCCATTGGGATTGGCGAGAAGCACCAGTGTGCATGGCCGCCCGTCTGGTCCCGTTCCGCAGAGCCCATGGAACTGCGCAACCAACTCTATCGAGTTTCGCGGCCGGCGCGCCGGTAGGGCACAGGCGAGCCGTGCTCCACGGGTATAGATCCAAGCTCCATCTCTTATACATTTAGGTTGTCATAGGGTGGATCGAAGGCGATGGTGCAGGGATTGTCCACGCTCGTATCATCACAGGGATCAAGCAATGTGCCATCCTTGTTGTACTGGAAGAGGTTTGCCCAAATTTTCTGGCCGCTTTCCGTGTCAGGCGTAATGCCATTCAAGCCGTCGAGATCGACGCCGGTCAGCCAAGCCGTGCTCGAGGCATTTGCCGTACCTGGAAGCGGAGCAACCTCGGCGAGCCACAGCACCGCCTGATTGATCCAGAAGCCCGGCTCGCACGTCTCGAGCACCCCGTCACCATCCTCGTAGAGATTGAAGTGGTCACCGTTGTTGGTCATGCTGGCGTTGAGCCACGCTGCGACGAGCTCCTTCTTGAGTTGAGGCTCGCCGGAACCGGTCGCGCGCAGCGCGCTCAGCGCGGCGTATTTGCCGATGATGAGCGTATTCTCTGAGCCATCTTCCACTTTATTGAAGTTCAGGTCGCCGATGATGAGTCCGTCGCGGCTCCCGTTGCCGTCTGTATCGACGAGCAGATCATTGGCTCCTCTGCCGTCCCACTGCTTGAGGCCGGTACAGGTTCTCCAGTAGCAGGGAACCTTGGTATTCACGCCCCAAACGTTTGCGGGATCGGTGTCGGTTGCGGTGCCGGTGAACGTAACATCATCGACCTTGAAGCTGAAATCGCCGGTGGCGGTTGCGATATTTGTAAACAAGCCGAGTTTGAACGCACCGTTTGCAGTGTATTCCCAAGTTTCTCCGACATCGAGAATGTTGTTCTGGTTCGCGTCTCCGATGTTGAAGCCGCCCACCAAAGTCGCCGTCGGATTGAAGTCATCGGCGGTTGACGCGGTGCCATTATCATCCACCAACACGACATTGGTGATCGGCCCATCTTCCGCGGTGACCAGGTACTTGTAGGAGATGCTGTCGCCCTTATGCGCGATTGGCCCCAAGGGCAGGTCCGCGTCGAAGAAGGCCCCTCCGTCTACGGAGACGAGCTTCTCCACTTCAATGCACGGAGCGAGATCTCTGATGTGATCCTTGCTCGTGTTCTTAAAGGTGACCTCAACATTCTCCCCCGGATCGAGTTTGATGGTGGCCGTCTTAGTGGCAAGATCTCCGGCGATGGCGTCATCGTCTCCACTAATGGTGATGCCGGTCAGGATAAAGCCCAGGGCGGCCAGCTCGGAGACAGAATAGGTCCCAGGGCGGAGGTTTACGAATGTCTTGGTATCTGAGAGGTCGGGATCGCCGTCGTCATCAAGGAAGAAGTTCGACAACTGCAAATTGTCGCTCGGGTCGAACTCGAAGTTCGTTCCATCCGGGGAAGGAACAGTGTCCTTGATGATTTTGATTGAGCCGGGCCGATAGTTGATGAAGTTGTTGCCGGTCTCGTTCTCGCCCGAGGTCAGCGTGAAGTCGATGTAGGTGGGATAGTCGGAGGCCCAGCCGGACTGGGTCTCCTCGACGACTTTGTAGTCGCCGGGATGCAGGTTCGTAAACTCATAGTAGCCGGAGGAATCGGTGGTGGTGGTGGCGAGCGCGTTGCCCTGGCTGTCGTAGAGGGTGATCAGCCAGCCCGCGACACCCTGGTCGCCATCGCCGTCCCCGTCCACGTCCTCGAGCTTGTAGCCGGACTTGCTGGCCGGCCGATAGTTGATGAAGTTGTTGCCGGTCTCGTTCTCGCCCGAGGTCAGCGTGAAGTCGATGTAGGTGGGATAGTCGGAGGCCCAGCCGGACTGGGTCTCCTCGACGACTTTGTAGTCGCCGGGATGCAGGTTCGTAAACTCATAGTAGCCGGAGGAATCGGTGGTGGTGGTGGCGAGCGCGTTGCCCTGGCTGTCGTAGAGGGTGATCAGCCAGCCCGCGACACCCTGGTCGCCATCGCCGTCCCCGTCCACGTCCTCGAGCTTGTAGCCGGACTTGCTGGCCCGCAGGTAGTTGAGGAACGTCGTGTCGTCGTTGGTGCCATAGGTCTGGCCCGAAACGAGCGTCACATCGAAGCTCGTGCTGTCGTTCGACTGGTAGCCCCCGCTCAGCACCTCCTCGACGATGTATTTGCCAGGATCCAGATTGGTGAACGACCAGGTTCCGTCCGCCGCCGTTGTCGTGGTCTTGAATGGCGAGTCCTGAACGTCCCCGTCGATGACGCCGTCTCGCTCGTCATCCTGCAGCACGCCGTCGCCGTTCAGATCCTTGTAGAGATTGATGGTGATCCCAGAGATCGGGGTTGTATCCTCGGCGTCCTTGGTTCCATCCCCGTCCTTGTCCTCGAGCTTGATGCCGGTGATCGAGCCAGGTAACACGACATCATCGACATTCTTGAGCGGGACAGTTTGATTTCCGACCGGAATGGTATCGGTCGCAGGTGAAACAACTGTCCCCGAGGTGATACTGGCTTGGAGATTGCCTGTCGGAGTGGTGTTCGGGTCGGTGTCACAACCAATGCGCACGTCGACGCGTACAATTACGGTTTCGCCCTTCTCTAGGTCCGTCACCCGGACGGTGCCGAGTAAGTCTGTTGCGCTGTTGGTGAAGGGGTTCGTGGGCGGCGTTTCGCTGATCAGCGTCGCCGTACTGCCATTGTCGCCGACGTTCCCGGAATCGCCCGCATTGACGCCGACGAACACGATATCGTCGAAACCGATGCCAGGCGCACCCGTGGCGTCGGCCAGGAAATTGAGGTTGAGATCGATCGTCTCGGCACCCGAACTACCGCTGGAATTCTTCCGCTCAACTTTGATGAAGAAGGTGACGAAATCACCGCAAACGAAATCTCCTCCTTCAAGCGACTCGACCACGAACGTATTGCTGCCGTCTCCATATTGTCCGCCGCCGGTTGCGTGATCGTAAGTATCTGGGCGGGCTGCGACGAAGTCGAGGCTGTAGTGGTTCGCCGTATCCGTGAACGACGTCGTGGCGGTCCGGTCGTCGGTCCCACCGAGGGCGCCATCCCCGCCCCAGTCCGTCGCCGTCAGATTGAGCGTCGCATTGATCGCATCCGTGAGCGGCACCGTCCACGACGTGACGATCGTTCCGTTTTTGATGCCATCGAGATCACCTGTGCCGCCGTCGACGACCACGAAGGGGTCGTAAACGTCCGCGTCCCCGTCATCGCCGGGGTCTGTGGGATCGTCGGCAATCTCTACCGTGACTGAGCCGCCTTGAGTGACCCCTGTGATCGTAAGGATTGCCGTTTCGCCTGGCGCGTAATCGAGTTTGTCGGTTGAGACTTCGAGATTGAGATAATCAGGATTGAGAATATTTTCTTCAGGCATAACGCACCCCACTCACGCTAACTCAGCGACCGGCAACGCCTGGTGGGGCCACACTCAAGAAAACTAAAGCACAAGCCGCATCAGATACTTGCCAACTCTCAGTTCAAACCGCGAACAACCGGACTCGTGGGGTGGCTGTGGGGGACGCAAACAAACCACGCCCACAAAGGCAACCCGCCCCAGAAGTA
>CAZSNH010000351.1:0-3752 GCA_964607855.1 uncultured Hyphomicrobium sp.
TGACAGCAGGAAGTCCTGTATGGTTATGCTGTTTGCTCCCGTACCGTTGACCCCGAAAAGCGTAATTGAGCCTGTAACCAAGTTGGCCCCATCCACGTTGATCAACACCTGAGTGTTAGCGCCGAGGTCATTAATCGTGACGCTGGCATCAAAGTTGAACGCGTTGATACCGAGCGCTGAGACGTCCAGCAGATCCTGGCCTCCGGTCGGGTTGGCATCGAACTGATTGATGCTGTCGTTACCGAAACCAACGCGTAGAACGATCCGGTCGTTGCCTGTGCCGGTGTTAATGACGTCGTCGCCGGCGCCGCCGTCCACCACATCGTTTGCTGCACCGGCGTTGATGGTGTCATTACCGCCGCCGCCCAAGATCGTGTCGGCACCTCCGTTGCCGATCAGGCGATCATTACCCCCCTGACCGTCGAGGAAGTTTGCACCATTGCCGCCCGTGATGTCGTCGTTGCCTTGGCTGCCTATTGCGTTCTCGATGCTGACTATACGTTCCGTCCCGATCTGGGCGCTTGTTGCCGTATCGTCGGCAAGATCGATGGTGGCGCCAGCCGTGGTGAGCGATAGGTCGAGCGTGTCACTCCCCGCCCCACCGTCGTAACGGTCATTGCCATCTCCGATCGTTGCGACAAAGCGGTCATTGCCTGCCCCACCCGCGATGCGGTCGGCCCCGCCATCACCGCGCAGGACGTCATCGCCATCGGCACCATTAAGCCGGTCGGCACCGGCGCCGCCGAAGATCGTATCGCCGGCCGCCGTCCCGGTAAGTCTTTCAGGATTTACGTCGGTCACGTTGATTGTGAAGGTCTGGACGACGGGTGCATTTACCCCGTCATCGACCTCGACGAGGATATCGTGGGAGGCCGCCTGCTCGAAATCGAGCAGGATGCCATTGGCTACCTGGATCTGGTTGCCGGCGAGTGCGAAGCGACCGCCAGCGTTGTCGAGCAGCGAGAACGTGAGCAGATCACCTTCCGCGTCGAAGGCCGATAGCGTCCCCACGAGCGTACCGTTGGCCGCGAACTCGGCAACCGTGTTTGCCCCCAGTGTCGGAGCGCCCGGCTGCTGGTTCGGCAGCAGGTCCAGCGTCGCCTCGTGCGGCACCAGAGTAGCGCCGCCGTCGGAGGACACGTCATAGGTGAATGTGACCTCCGTTTGATCGCCGGCATCGGGCGTAAACGTCCACGTTCCATTGAGATTATCGACGAGGACGCCCGACGTAGCGATCAGATTCAGGATCTGAATCTCATTTGGCACCACCGAGTCAACATCCGTCACATTGGCGAGCAGCTGGGCGGCCGTGATGGTGAGTTGCCTATCCTGAACAAGCGGCCCGAGGATCGCAGGATCGCCGACCTCAGGAGCGTCATCGACGTTGCTTACGACGATCTCCACCGTGCCGACATTGCTATCGAGCACGCCATCGCTCGCAACGAAGGTAAACGATGCGGTGCCGAAGAAATCCGCATTCGGCGTGAAGACGAACGTGCCGTCTGGATTAAGTACGACGTCGCCCGCCAATGGGTCTGGATCGTCCAGGATGGAGAAGGTTACCGCATCGCCGTTGGGATCGGTCGCCAGACCGGCAAGGGTGCCATTGAAGACCTGATCCTCTGTGGCACCGTTGAAGGTGGTCACCGCGGGTGCCACAACCGGCGCGTTTCCAACGCCGCCGCCTGCCACAGGGTCCGTCACATCGGAGAACACCTGCTCGAGCACGCCGTCGGCGTCCTGATAGATGGCCCGCACCCGCAGCGCCAAGCCGTCGAGATCCGGGGGCACCAGGAAGGTTTCACCCGTTGCGCGCAGATCTCCCAAACCTGTTGCGAGAACGATGTCCTCGAAGAGGCCGGTTCCAGGACGCGGCTCGAACTGCCACACGTAGGTGACGGGCCCCGTGATCAGGCCGTCCGGGTTGGTCGGGCTCACATTGTCCTCGTCGGTCACATCGGCGATCGACACCCGCAGCCGCTGACCTGCCAACGGTGCGCTAACCGGAAGGGCTGTGTCCGCATCGAGGATTGCCAGTGTGCCAGCTGGCTCGCTATTGAGGTTAGGCACCAGGACAAGGGCCTGATCGTTGAACTGCAGGCGCTCGATGTGGGTGAGCCTGTCGACGCCGTCGATGCCGATGCCATTGAGCGCAGCGGCGTCCACGTGAGTGACGGTTACGATGTCGTCGCTAAAGTCGAGCGGCGTCCCGCCATCATCAATGGCAATAATGTAATCCGCGAGATTGCCGGAGTACTGAGCCGTATCGAAATTGAAGGCTCCGGGGGTTCCCGGCAGAATCTCGCGCACGATGACGAGCTGACCGGGATTGATCTCGCCCGAGAATACGCGAGCCTGCATTTCAGCCATGCTATTGAAGCTCTCGATCTCGGTATCGGGATCGTTAACATCCGTCCGCCAGCTGATGCGCACGTTGAGCATGAGGTCGCCGTCGATGAGGTCATCGCCGCCGCGGCCCTCGATGATATCGCTGCCGTCACCACCGAGGATGATGTTGCCGGCACCGAACTGATCGTCGGCCGTGTCTGCTAGCAAGTCCGCTCCATCGCCTGCCTCGGCGACGAATTCCCTAAGTCCGGCAATCAGCCCAAAGTTGGTAAGTATGCTACCCCTGAAGCCGGACGCAGCGATTGCGGCCGCGTCGGCATCGTCGCCACGCAGAATGTCGCTGAACTTGGACCCTGAAAGACCTTCGGTCGACTCAAACCGAGCCAAAGTCGATGCGACTGACAGCGGCACTCGCGTCTCGTCGAAGGCGCGCAAATTGAGGTCGGCGTTCGCGGCCAATGTGTCGTGCTTAAAGGAAGCCCAATCGAATCCTGAGCTGCCGATATAGCGGTCGACTTGGCCGCCGTTGCCGACCATAATGTCGTCGCCGCCCTCGCCGAGCATTCTGTCGGCGACAGTGTCACCGATGAACACGTCGTTGCCAACGATGGCGTCGAGCCCGCGTGTGTCGAAATTCTCGCCCGCGCTGCCGTCGGCCAGACCGTGCTCGAGCCAGTCGTCACCTTCGTTGCCGAACTGCATTTCGTCAGCGCGAGTGCCCAGGATGAAGTCATTGCCCGGGCCGCCGAAGGCCTCATTGCTGTCCTCGCCGGTGACGATAAAGTCGTTGCCGAAGCCGCCGAGGATCAAATTGATGCCGTTGCCGCCATGGATTGCGTCGTTACCGTCCTGGCCCTGCAGGTTGTCGTCGCCGCCCTTGTCGGTGATGATGTCGTCGCCGGTACCACCAAAAATTATGTCGACGCCGTCGCCGCCCTCGAGCCGGTCGTTGCCCTGATCGCCATAGAGCGTATCATCGCCGATGCTCGAGATGAGGATGTCGTCAAAGGCCGTGCCGCCGAGCACCACATGGTCCTCTCCTGTGTAACGCAGGTAATTGGCATCGGCGCCAATGGTCGCCGGGTTGTTGCGGATGACGAGCGGGATGAGCGGGTTGTCGCCGGTCGGATCGCCATTAAGCACAGGATTGCTGCCGAAAATAACGCCCGTTTCAAGCGCGACGAAGCCAACGCTTTCATCGTTATGGGTGAGATCGGCGTCGGCCGAGGTCTCTTCCTGGATGAACACATCGGCAGAGTCGCCATCGAACGTGACGCCACGCACAGTCGCTGTGTCGGCGTCAGACTGCGTCTGCATCTGAGCCAGGAAGACGGGATTGGTGAACAGTGCACCGTAATTAATTGTCTCTTGCGCGTCGCCGATTGCGTTGCCCCCACCGGCTG
>CAZSNH010000352.1:0-3746 GCA_964607855.1 uncultured Hyphomicrobium sp.
CTAATTATTGGCAGAATGGGCATTGGGCTTAATCAAAGAGTTCAATAGCTCTCCGTCACCATCAAGAAAACCGGGAGGAAATACATGAAGAAGTGGGCCTTGGCAGCAGTCTTGACCCTTGCTGTCCCCGCAGTTGCATCGGCTCAGGACGCTGAAGCCGGCGCAGCAACATTCAAGAAGTGCGCTGCCTGCCACCAGATCGGTGCGGGCGCTAAAAACGCGCTCGGACCGGCGCTCAACGGCATCATCGGCCGCAAGGCCGGCACCGCTGAGGGTTTCAATGGCTATTCCGAGGCCGTAAAGAATTCCGGCATCACTTGGGACGAAGCCAAGCTCAAGGAATGGGTCATGGCCGACGATAAGGTGGTGCCCGGCAACAAGATGATCTTCCCGGGCATCAAGGATCCGGCTGATGCTGACAACCTCATTGCCTACATCAAACAGGCAAGCGCTCAGTAAGCCCTCTCCTTTCGAATTATCTTCCTCATTCGACCAATATCGCGCCGCGGGCCCAACCAGTCCGCGGCGTTCTCACGTCCGTTCCTCACTGGCGAGCACGACATCGGAATGATCGATCGAAGCCAACCAGTCCTTAATAGGCCGGCCATGGATCTTGAAATCGGGTGCAAGTTCCGCGAGCGGGACGAGGACGAACCCGCGCTCGTGAAGACGCGGATGCGGAACGGTAAGCTCGGTCGTGTCAATTTTTTGGTCTCGGTAGATCAGGATATCGATGTCGATTTTGCGCGGCCCCCAGCGCGTGGTTCTGACGCGCCCGAGTTCAACCTCGGTTCGCAGGCATCGCTCGAGAAGTTCGGCTGGCGAGAGTTCAGTCACCACGCTTGCTGCTGCATTCACGAACCAATCCTGATCGAGAATACCCCAGGGGGCCGTGCGATAGTATTTTGATCGCTCGACAACGCGTATGTCCCCACCCCGGCAGAGTGCCTCGATCGCAGCATCGATATTGGCTACCTTGTCACCGATGTTCGATCCAAAGCCGAGAATGGCGTCCCAAGCCTCTGTCTTCGCCGCATCTGCCGACCTCGCTCCCCGCGCCATCGCTTCGCTCAATCGTATTTGATGTAGGCAAACCGCAAATCGCTCTCCGGGGTTCCTTCGAGCGCACCACCTTCCTTGCCCGGGCGCCAGTGCACGACTTCTTCGATTTTCTTAGCGAGGGCCAGGTCCTTGCCGGTGATTCCTTTTGCGGTATGGGTTTTGAGCCGGACCTCCACCCATGCGTAGGACGCGGTGATATCGGGGTGATGCCAAGCCGCCTCGGCAAGATGCCCCACAGTATTGATAACCATAAGTGTGCCCTTCCAGCTATTGGTCTTGTATGTCCTTCTGATCCAACCGTCTTCAAGGCGCCACTGCGGAAGGTATGATGCAAGCCACGACCGGACATCAGCATCGGCCATAGGCGTCTCCCGGGCTGCACTCATATTGCTCTCTCCTCGGATTTCATGACCATATGGGTTGAACATTCCCAACCTAATGGCAGAGTGGCATACGAGCAAACGCGACCTCGCCATCCCAGGACATCCCAGGTACATGCCCGACCAATCCCGAATCACCCGCGTGCGCGTCCTTGCTCCAGCGCGGCTTCATCTGGGTTTCCTGGATCTCAGCGGAAGCCTTGGGCGCCGTTACGGAAGTCTCGGTCTAGCCGTCGATAAGCCGGCAACCGACATCACACTTACCACCTCGAGCAAAGCCTCCGCCGCCGGCGCCGAACAGGAGCGCGCGTTGAGGCTTGTAGAACGCCTGTCGGCAGCACTCGGACTTACGACGAGGGCCCATGTCGATATCCATCGCGCCATTCCCGCCCATGCCGGACTTGGTTCCGGCACCCAGCTCGCCCTCGCGATAGGAACAGGGCTCATCAATCTATCGGGGCGCGAAGTCTCGGCCCGCGCCCTCGGCGAACTCGTAGAACGCGGGGCGAGATCATCCATCGGGATGGCCGCTTTTGAGACAGGAGGATTTATCGTCGACGGCGGACGTGGCCTGCGCGATGCAGCTCCTCCCGTCCTGGCTCGCGTCGCCTTTCCCGAATCCTGGCGTGTCCTTCTCATCCTCGATCCCGAAACTCAAGGCGTGCACGGGGACCGCGAAACGCAGGCCTTTGCTGCATTGCCCCAATTCCCGGACCGGGAGGCGGCTAGGCTATGCCGGCTGCTCCTTATGCAGCTTCTGCCCGCGCTCCATGAAAGCGACATCGCCTCATTCGGTGCTGCACTGACGGAAATCCAGAAGATCGTCGGCAATCACTTTGCTGCGGCGCAAGGTGGTAGTGCCTGGAGCAGTCGTGAAGTGGGTCAAATCGCTAACAAAATGGAAACCTTGGGTGCTAAGGGCATCGGGCAGAGTTCCTGGGGACCAACCGGCTTCGCGTTTACCGATAGCGAGGCTGCGGCGCAGCGCCTCTATTCAACTTTAGTCGAAGAGGCTACAGCGAAAGGCCTTCAGATCCTGATTGCACGCGGCCGGAATACCGGCGCTGCAGTCAGCATGGTCTCTGATCTGGACCCGCGACGATAAACTAGGGAGAAAAAAAATGTCCGAAGCCACGCCCATTCTGCATATGCTCGCTCCCGGCAAGCATATGAGCCCCTTTGACGTGAACATGGCTGCGGACGCCGGTTACAAGGTCATTACCCCTTATATCAATGTCGAGCTCGGAGAAGTCACGGCTCTCATTCAGGACGCCATCTTCTCGCGTCCGCCGAACTTCGGAGTGCGCACCGGATTCTTCGTTGGCGGCAAGGACGCCATTCTCGCGCTCGACATGCTTGAGGCCGCGCGAAAGGCGATGGTGCCGCCCTTCGAATGCTCGGTCTTCGCCGATCCCGCCGGCTCTTTCACGACCGCGGCGGCAATGGTGGCTTGTGTGGAACGGGTGCTCAAACTCAAATTCGGCCGCACTTGGAAAGGCACGAAGGTTGCCGTCTTCGGTGCAACAGGCGTTGTCGGATTCGCTTCCTCCATCATCGCGGCCCTCGAAGGGGCACACGTTCAGCTCGTCGCGCACCGTGGAGTGGAGCGCGTTTTCAAGAGTGCCGCCGTCTCGAAAGAACGCTTCGGCGTCGACCTCGAAGCCGTCCCCGGTGAGACCGCCGATCAGAAGCGCGAGATCATCACCAATGCGGAAGTAATTTTTGCCGCCGCCGCCGCTGGCGTGCAGGTCGTTTCGAAAGAGCACAAGGAACTGGCAAAGAACCTTCTTGTTATAGCCGACGTCAATGCCGTTCCGCCGCCGGGTGTCGAGGGCATGGAACTTTTTATGGACGGCGAGAAGCTTCCAGGCTGCGATGCCCTGGGTGTTGGTCCGCTCGCCATCGGCGACATCAAGTACAAATGCGAAAGCGGCCTCTTCAAGCAGATGATCACCTCCGACAAGCCGCTCTCTCTCGACTTCAGGCACGCCTACGCCATGGCTAAGCAACTGACGGGTCTTGCGTGACGCTTTGGGCGGCGAGACGGTCCTCATCGCAGCGCTGTCCGGGCGGGCCCTTGCAGAGTCCGCCCGGCGTGCAGGGTTCGAGGTGCTCGTTGCCGACTGTTTTGGCGATGCCGATACACTGAAGGCTGCCTCCGCCCATCGACTGTTACCCCATGCGCTTCGGAATGGTTTCCGCTACCGTTCGCTCTCGGTAGCACTCCACTCGCTTGCGTCGGCTGCATCCCAACCACCGATCGGCCTCGTGCTCGGCACCGGGTTCGAGGACGATCCAGATCTC
>CAZSNH010000353.1:0-3705 GCA_964607855.1 uncultured Hyphomicrobium sp.
GGCTATTGACCGGACGTGGTCCTGAGCCGGCCTTCCTCATCTCGAAGCCCTTTAATGACGAGGCGGTAAAAGAGACGATCAGCCAGGCTTGTTTTCTCCATCAGGTGAAGAAGAGTGCCAGGCTGAGCCAGCAAGAATGATCGGCTTCAGCGGAACCTCAGCCCGCGCGATTTTACAGGACAAGTCCCGCCGAAATGACGCTTCGACAAAAACGTCCGTCCCGATCTTGACGCACCCGATCGAGCAGGACGTCGAAACGGTATTGCCGCATCAATCGTACACTTCGCGGAAAGCGATTGGTCTTACGGCTCTTGCAGCCTTGTTTCGTGCGCGAAGACAGATTCGTGATTGTCGCGCTGTTCGGTGTCCGGACTGACGAGTTGCGTTCCCCCTAATTCCGTCTGCCACGCAATGCCGAGATGCCGATACCTAATGGCACTCTTGCCATTCAAT
The DNA here is from genome assembly GCA_964607855.1 of uncultured Hyphomicrobium sp. Classification (GTDB taxonomy): domain Bacteria; phylum Pseudomonadota; class Alphaproteobacteria; order Rhizobiales; family Hyphomicrobiaceae; genus CAZSNH01. The sequence goes on from CAZSNH010000353.1 coordinate 454, forward strand.
CCGGCCCCAACAATGCTCTCGAGGAACGTCGAGCCAAACCCTTTACCCCTCATTCTGGGGCAATATCGCTTCAGGCTCTCACGGTGAGTTCGAGCCGCTTACTTGCACAATCTGCTCAATCTGTCGGGTAGATCCTGACCTGTCCGCTAGGTCCTGACGGAGGACAGGCCATGTCCTTGAAGCAAATGGTGCCCAGGGCCGGAATTGAACCAGCGACACTGCGATTTTCAGTCGCATGCTCTACCAACTGAGCTACCTGGGCTTTCCTTCGCGTTCCGTGGACGAAACCCGGCGCGAAAGCTCGGGTCTTATAGGGGGAGGGTTGCCCCCTGTCCAGCGCTCTATCGACGCAAAAATAAGGGCATACTTCAGGGATCCACCAAATCGTCATCAGGTTGCCGACGGCCTTCGCTCTTCAGTTGTCCATCGTCGTTGTGCACAGGACCGTCGTCGGCTGATCCGGCAATGGCATAGGTCCCCGTGAGCCAGCGCGCGAGATCGATATCAGCGCACCGACGTGAGCAGAAGGGGCGGTGTGCGTAATCCGCCGGCTGGCGGCAGATTGGGCATCTCCCGGCTGCGGGTTGAGGCACGCCTGCGACCTCGCTTGGGTCTAAGGGCATTTGCGCGCTCCTACTCGGCATCTAATTCGGCGGCTTTGAGCCAATTGAAGTGGATGGGAAAACCTTCGGCCACCAGCAAACCCACCACCTCTGTCAGCGGAAGGCCAACAACATTGGTGTATGACCCCACGATCTTATGCACGAAGCAGCCGGCCAATCCTTGAATGGCGTATCCCCCGGCCTTGCCCCGCCATTCGCGCGAGGCAATATAGGCCTCAATCTCCGACTGCGTCAGATGCTTGAAACGCACGCGGGTATCAACGATTTTCGTGCGCACGCGGTCCTGGGGCGTGATAAGGCAGACCGCCGTCAGCACCCTGTGATTGCGCCCCGACAAGAGCTGTAAGGACGCTGCGGCTTCTTCCATGTGTTGCGGCTTGCCGAGAATCTTGTGTCCGACGCACACAATGGTGTCGGCAGCCAGCACATAGGCATCTGCGACGTCCCGGTCATTGGCGATTTGATCGCGCGCTGCCTCGGCTTTGGCACGGGCAAGGCGAGAAACGAGGGCGCGTGGCATCTCACCCTTGCGTGCGGTTTCATCGATCGTCGCCGGCCGCAGCGCATCGGGCTCTACCCCCATTTGGGCTAACAGCGTCAGCCGGCGCGGGCTGGCGCTCGCCAGGACGAGCTTCTGTTTTTGCAGGGCCGTGCTGGCATTGCGCTCCTTGGCAAGTTCGTGCCTTAAGGTATCGCGCCGCGGAGAATCCGTGCGCCTCAGCGCAGCCAATAGAGCCGTCTTGGCATAATCGATGGAAGATGTCATAGGTGTTTGATCTTATTGACGATTTTGTTGGAACTAAGGCTCCGGACCGGTTCGTGGCGGCCACCACCTGGACCACGCAAAAGTAGCGGCACAATGCTTAGGGCGTGGACGAAAAGCAAGTGTAGCCTCAACTCCCTCACATTGGGCCTGATTCCCGGGCTATAGGTCTCACAAAAGTCCTGCAATTGGGAGCTTCGCATGAGTGTCAAGGAATCGACGGTTGAGATGCTGGGGCGCACGGCGCTCTTCGGTTCTTTGGAAGAAGCCGACCGCCGTTTGGTGGCCCAGGAGATGCGCGAGCAATCCTTCGACGCCGGCCAGGCCATCTTTGCCCGCGGCGATCCGGGCCGGGATATTTTTCTCGTCACTTCCGGCCGCGTTCGCCTCTCGATCCTCACCTCAGAAGGCCGCGAACTCTCCTTTGCTCATGCCGAGCCGGGAAACATCTTCGGCGAGATCGCCGTGCTCGACGGCGGATTACGGACGGCCGATGCAACGGCGGTCACAAAAGTCACCGCCCTTACGCTGTCGAAGCCCTCACTCGTACGCCTCATCGAGACGCGTCCGGTCGTTCGCGAGGGCGTCATCAAGTTTCTCTGCAATCGCATTCGCAATGCTGATCAGCAGCTGGAAGGCATTGCACTCTATCCGATCGAAGTCCGGCTTGCGCGGTTCTTCCTCACCGCAGCGCGCCAGAAGGGTCCGGCGAAGGCCGGCATGAAAATTGTCCTCGATCTGCCGATCTCGCAGGGCGAGCTCGCTCTGCTGATCGGCGCGAGCCGGCCCAAGGTGAACGCTGCCCTGGCCTTGCTACAGGAGAGCGGTGCCATCGAACGCAGCGATACGCGCTTTACCTGCAATATTGACGCGCTCGAGGATATCGCGAGTCTCAGTTGACCCGCGTGAGAAAATTTGGCCGGGCTCTCGCAACCGCTTGTTTGGTGCCTCTGAGTTCAGCAGAATGCTCCCAATCGAAGTTGGGATAGCGATCGAGTGCCATGACCAGGCTAATCCGACCCTGGAAGTTCTCAAGCGAAGGCAGCCGGGCCTGGTCGCGCAATGCTATGGTCAAAAGAGCCGCCCTTCTCATCGGCCGGCTCGCTGAATTCGGCACCCAAGGATATCCACCGGACATCAAGCGCCGGTTGATGATCCTCAACATGATTGCCTACCTCATTGCCGTTTCGACCCTCGTCTATGCCATCCAGCACGCATACCTCGATTTCGAGCGCTACAAACCCGTCATCCTCGTCAATCTCGCACTCGTCGTCATGGCGCTCGCCGTCCCCTTTGTTCACAGATTTAGCGACATGGCGGGCGGCCTCGTTATCGTCGTGTCGGAATATATTGCCCTCATGATGTTTGCAGCCTATCTCGGGCGCTCGTCGGGCGTGCAATTGCAGTATGTCATCGCCGCAGCCGCGCCCTTCGTGGTCTTCGGTTTGAAGAGGCTGTGGCTGATCGTACCCATCATTCTGATTGGCCTCACGCTTCACATCACCGCCTGGTTTTGGTTCCCGCGCTCTCATGCCCTCGTCAATGCAGACCGCGAGGTCATCGACAGCATCTATGTGCAAGCCGCCATCACCACATTCGGACTCATCGCCGCCTCCGTGTACTACGCGTTCCGCCTCGTGGAGAACGCCAAGGCTGAGACGGATAAGCTTCTGCGTAACATTCTCCCCGAAAGCATTGTTGAGCGCCTGAAAGCAAAGCCTGGGGATGCGATTGCCGACAATTTTCCGGAAGCCACCATTCTCTTTGCTGACATTTCCGGCTTTGTACCGCTCGCCAAGAGGCTCGGAGTGGAAAAGACGGTCGATCTCTTGAACACCATCGTCACCGAGTTCGATGCACTCGCCG
>CAZSNH010000354.1:0-3650 GCA_964607855.1 uncultured Hyphomicrobium sp.
AAGTGTCCTCTTGAGTGTCCTCACGTTCGTTGGGTGGACGGCGCATCAGTTAAGAGCTGAGCCTGCTAAGGCCGCCGTTCCCGATAAAGCGCCGAGTGCGGACGGAGCAAAGGTCTCCCCTGCAACTCCGGCCGAAACGCGGGATGCTCTTTCAAAGCCCGTCGCATCGACGCCCGCCGAACGAGATCACTGGGTCCGGCTGGATGAAGCCCTGAAGCCGGTTCGTGACTATCCGCTTGCTGAAGCCGATGCTACCCGCATTCGCGATGCAGTCAAAGCCATCTCCGGCGGCGACGTCGCCAAGGGCAATGAGATCAAGTCGCAGGTCAAAGATCCGGTTGGAATAAAATTCATCGAGTGGGTTGCTCTGCGCAGCGGTTTTGGCACGCCTGCCGAATATCAGAAGTTCCTTTCCGAGAATCCGTCCTGGCCCGATCGCAGTCTCCTCGTGGCGCGAATGGAAGATGCCATGTTCACGCAAGGCGGTAGCGCTACGACGATCAAGAGCTATTTCGCGAAATCACCGCCGCAGACAGGGGCAGGCTGGGCGGCACTTGCCTCCGCCCACTTGATCGAGGGTGACGAGAAGACGGCCAAGATGATGGCAGCCAAAGCCTGGCGAGACCACTCATTGCCGGCGGCTCTCGAAACGGGCTTCCTTGAACGGTTCGGGAAATTTCTCAGTGTTGAGGACCACAAGTGGCGCCTCGATCGATTGCTCATCGATGATCTGCGCTGGGCGAACGAGCGCAATCAGAGAGCGGCTGTGATCCGCCGTGTCATTCCGCTTCTTCCCGCCGACGAACAAAAGAAAGCCGAAGCGAGGCTCTCCCTCTTGCTTGGGTCCAAGAAGCCGGTCGCGGGTCCCGCCGGCAGTAAGGAAGATTGGGGTCATACATTCCATCGCATTCAGGGACTTCGCAGGGCTGGCAAACTCGATGAGGCTCGGAAGCTTCTTCTCGCCGCTCCGACCGATCCTCAGAAGATCGTCAATCCCGATGAATGGTGGGTCGAACGGCGCCAAAACGCCTACGGCGCCTTGAAGCAGGGCAAGCCAAAGGTTGCCTACGAACTTGTCAAGGATGCCGGCCCGCTTTCCGTCAATCCGCTCAAGGAACAGACGTTCATGGCAGGGTGGTTGGCTCTGCGCTACTTGAAGGACCCCAAGCTCGCAGAAGCGCATTTCCTCGCCATGCAGAAGGCAGCCGACGGTCCATTGAGTCGGGCGAAAGCCGCTTACTGGCTGGGCCGCACCGCCGAAGCGCGCAAGGATATGCCGGCCGCTCTCGAGCATTACCGGACGGCAGTCTTGGATGGCGATACGTTCCATGGCCTGCTCGCGCGACAGAAGCTGGAGCCAGGAAGGCAACCGATCCTCGTCAAGGCGCCGCAGGAGCCTTCGCAGGCAGAGACTGACCGCTTTGTTGCCTCCGACGCGGTGAAGGCCGTCATCATCGCCAAAAAGTCATCGGTCGATCCGGCACTACTGCGCAATTTCATCGTGCATTTGCGCAGTGTGTTCTCAAGCGAGGCCGAACTGGCGTTGGTGGCTCATCTTTCCGAGTCGATCGGCGATACACAAATGGCCGTGCGCACCGGCAAGGCGGCGATCGCGGAACGAAAGAACCTGCTCTATTACGCATATCCCGTGCATTCGTTTCCGTCTTACACGCCGCTTCGCACGCCCCCTGAGACGGCATTCCTGCTCGGCATTGCGCGCCAGGAAACCGAGTTCAACAAGACGACAGTATCCGGTGCTGGCGCCAAGGGTCTCCTGCAGGTCATGCCGGTGACGGCAAAGCACGTCTGCAGTGTTTACAAAGTGAAGTGCGATATTCCACGCCTGCTTTCGGACACCTCGTACAATGCGATGATGGCTTCAGCCTATATCGGCGACAGGCTAGAGGAGTTCTCAGGCTCATATGTACTGACGCTGGCTGGCTACAACGCCGGACCCGGCCGGGCGCGAGAGTGGATTCGTGAATTCGGCGATCCGCGCGATCCCAATGTCGATCCCATCGACTGGATTGAGCGCATTCCGATTCAGGAAACGCGCGAGTACGTCGCCAAAGTTCTCGCCAATGTGCAAATCTATCGCGCACGGCTCGGTCAAGAGGGCGACGCCTTGCGCCTCGAAGAAGATCTCAATCGCTCCCGGCGTGTGGCGTCGGAAAGATAAGACGCTTGAAGCACACATGAAGAAGCTTCGCCAACTCAATGGCTCGTGGTGCGAATTGCCGTGGCAGACGTGATTTGGATGCTTCAGCAGGTTGCGAATTCGCGTGGCACATGCCACGGTGGCGCTCTCATTTTTTTACATGTCTCCTAGGAGAGAATGATGGCTGCAAAACCGGAGAACTCTGCTCCGCGGGATATCTTTTTTACGGCGCGGGATGGCCTCAGGCTTCATGCATATCATTATCCGGCGTACGGTGTTGCCCGATCGCTGGCGCGCCCCGTCCTCTGCCTGCCGGGCCTTACACGCAATGGCCGCGATTTCCACGATCTTGCGCTTGCTCTCTCTTGCGACCTTCGTAATCCTCGCGACGTTTACACGTTCGACTACCGCGGGCGCGGGCTTTCGGAATTCGATCCAGACTGGCGCAATTATGCGGTGCCTATCGAGATGCTCGACGTGCTGGATCTCATCACGGTAGCGGGCCTCGAGAGTGTGGCGATCGTGGGAACCTCACGCGGCGGCCTCATATCTATGCTGATGGCGGCGGCGCGGCCTGCGGTAATGGGCGCCCTCGTGCTCAATGATATCGGACCTGTCGTCGAGCGGTCCGGGCTTGCACGGATCAGCGCCTACGTCGGGCGCGTGCCGGTCCCAAATTCATGGGCCGACGCAGCAAAGCTCCTGCGCGATTTGAACAAGCGTGCCTTTCCAAAGGTCACGGACCAGGAATGGGAGGAGGTCGCCCGCCAGTGGTACAATGAAGTGAAGGGCCGTCCCGCCCCTGGCTACGATCAGAAACTCTGCAATGCCTTGTCCGTCCTCGACGGGCCGATGCCATCGCTCTGGCCACAGTTCGAGGCCCTGCGCCGGATACCGCTCCTCGTGCTACGAGGGGAGAATTCCGATCTGCTGTCGGTGGCGACCGTGGAGGAAATGCGCCGGCGACACGCCAACTTCTCCGCTCTGACGGTGCCCAACCAGGGCCACGCCCCCCTGCTCAAGGATAAGCCCACGATCGACGCCATACGCGATTTCTTCGATGCCGCAGATTACGGGCACCTGTTACCCGTACAGGCCATCGCATAGAGTGGTGGGGATGCCGGACCGCAGGGCATGCGTCGCGGGGCGAGTTCTCCTGGCCGACGATCGCTAGGCCGGGTCTCTATTTCCCCGGCTTGCTCGTCTCGACCTCGCCGCGATCGACGCGCCGGGAGAACTCGGTCTGTCCACCAGCGGCAAGAATGCGTGCCTGTTCCACCCAGTTTTCGCGCTCGATGCGTCCCTTGAAGTCGAGGATCTGGCTGATGCGGTCGATGTCGGCCGCCGTCCAGTTTGCAACTTGATCATACGAGGTTATGCCGAGCGAGTTGAGCTTCTTCTCGATCAGCACGCCGACACCGCGAATGCGCTTCAGATCATCGGCGGTGCCGATTGAACGGGCAGCTGCACCGCCTGGAACGTCGGGCCGCAG
>CAZSNH010000355.1:0-3649 GCA_964607855.1 uncultured Hyphomicrobium sp.
CATTGATGCGACATACTTCCACAACGACTTCGACAACCTCGTCGCCGTCGGCTCGATCGCGGGAGCCAATCTCAACCTGGCTCAGGGAGAGGCGCTGTTCGAGGGTTCGGAATTGTCTGTACGGCTGGATTCGGAGAAGCTCCTGCGCACCAGCCTCAATTACTATACCCAGATCGCGTGGACCTATCTTTGGACTGCAGAGCAGACAACCGCGTTCCGGTGCGTTGATCAAACGGCGGCGGCTTGCGTTGCCAACGGCGGCTTTCTGCAGGGCGACACGGCAGGCAACAGACAGCCCTATGCACCCGAGCATACGGTGACGGCACAGATTGGTATTCAGAAGGCAGGGCTCTTCGACGTTCACTTGGAGGCAGTCTTCGTCGACGACCAGTTTGCCGATTTCTTGAATCTCAAGACGGGGGCCGAACATCCGGACGGACCAACGAGTCAGGCTGCGCTTTCTGGTCAGTTCGGCGAGATCGACGACTACCTGATCTTCAATCTCGCCGCGACGTACACGATCCAACAGACCGGTACGGATCTCTACTTCGTGATGAAGAACGTGTTTGATGAGGAATACATTGCCGACAGGACGCGCGGCATTCTTCCCGGCTCGCCCCAGCTCGTCCAATTCGGGCTGAAGCAGGCGTTCTAAATTTCAGTAGCAGTGAATGGCGGCGTCCCCTTCGCCATTCCGTCGAAACGGCCGGAGCGACCCCGCACGCTCCGGCCGGTTCCCCATTTAGATGCAGCGGCCGCCATCGACCTCGATGCATACTCCTGTAATGAAGGCGCTTGCCGGATCAGCAAGAAATAGAGCGGCATTCGCAATATCTGAGGGTTTGGAAAAGCGCCCGAGCGGTATGCCTGAGATGAATTTTGCACGGTTTTCGGGCGTGTCAGGCATGCCCATGAACTGCTCAATCATGCCCGTTTCGCCGATCACGGGATTGATGGCGTTGACGCGAATATTCTTGGGAGCGAGTTCAATGGCCATCGACTTCGTCAAGATGACGGCGGCACCCTTTGAACCATTGTACCACGTAAGGCCCGGACGCGGCCGGACGCCGGCGGTCGATGCCGTAGTGATGATTGAACCGCCGCCGCGCTTTTCAAGTTCCGGCACGCAAGCAAGCGTCGTGAGGTAGATTGACTTCACGTTGACTGCATAAATGCGGTCGAAGTCCTCTTCTGAAACCGACATCAGCGACTGATTCTTATGCGTCACGCCCGCGTTGTTGACCATGATATCGAGGCCGCCGAACACCTTGACGCAAGCCGCTACCATGGCTTCGACATCAGCCTTCTTCGAGACATCGCAGGTGAAAGGCACGGCCGCTTTGCCGATCGTGCTCGCAGTCTCTGCGGCGCCTTGGGTGTTGATGTCCGCCACGAGCACGCGCGCGCCCTCGGCGGCAAACGATTCTGCGATGCCGCGGCCAAACCCCGAGGCCGCTCCTGTGACGATGGCCACTTTACCCTTTAGCCGCATGGCACGCTCCCACGACGCAAACGACGGCCTCAGCGGCCTTTCCTGGGACCAGGCGGTTCACTTCTGCGCCGCGCTTCGGCCCGGTAGGGACTGGCCGGGTACGTTCCCAGAATCTTGAGCTCGGCTGCAAAGAATGACAGTTCCTCGAGCGCCAGCTGAACCGGCCGGTCCGACGGGTGTCCCTCAATGTCTGCATAGAACATCGTTGCCGCAAAGGTGCCTTCGGTCTGATAGCTTTCGAGCTTCGTCATGTTGACGCTGTTTGTTGCGAAACCGCCGAGCGCCTTGTAAAGCGCTGCCGGAACGTTTCTGACCCGGAAGATGAAGGTCGTGATGACGGGGCCGTTGTCAGGTTCGGCGTCGTCCGGATCGCGCGCCAGAATAACGAAGCGTGTGGTGTTGTGGAACTCGTCCTCGACGTTTTCGGCGAGGATATCGAGACCGTATAATTCAGCCGCCATGCGCGGAGCCAGTGCAGCCCGGGTCTTGTCGTGCCACTCCGCCACCTGCCGCGCTGAACCTGCGGTATCGCCCGCAACGTGAGCCGAGAGCTTCAGTTTGCGGATGACTTTCCGGCATTGGCCAAGGGCGTGGACGTGACTGTAGACGTCCTTGATCTTGTCGAGCTTGGCACCCTTTGGCGCCATCAGCTGGAAGTGGATGGGCAGGAAGTGTTCCCCCACGATATAGAGCCCGGCGTCGGGCAGAAGGTGATGGATGTCCGCCACGCGTCCAGCGACCGAGTTTTCAATTGGGATCATGGCGTAAAGCGCTTCGCCGCTTTTGACGACCGCAAGTGAATCCTCGAACGTGGCGCAAGGCATCGGTTCGAGATCGGGGCAAGCCTCGATACAGGCCAGATGCGAATTTGCTCCCGGTTCACCCTGAAAGGCAATCTTGCCTTTCTTTTTGGTGGATTTCGACGGTTCAGAAGCCGGTTTCGCCGTTCGGGATTGGGGGGACATGATGCTGGCTGGATGCTCGATGGTTGGGCGGGTCTCGATCAGCTGCGCGATTGATCGGAGACCTTGATGAGGCGCCGCGCCCGTTCGAGCTCGGCTGGAGTATCGACACCGAGCGGAAGCGTGTCAACGATCGTGACGTCGATGTGCATGCCGTTTTCCAGCGCCCGAAGCTGCTCCAATCGCTCGCGAATTTCCAGCGGCGAAGGCCTTAACGAGACGAATCGCTCAAGCGCTGAGCGCCGGTAGGCGTATATGCCAATGTGATGGTAGAGCGGTCCGGGTCCATGGGGGGCGGAAGCGCGCGTGAAGTAAAGGGCGCGTAGGTGACGCTCGCCTGAGACCGGTGTGCCGACCACCTTGACGATGTTGGGGTTGTCGCGATCCTCGGCTTCGACGATCTCGCATGCAAGCGTCGCGATATCGGGCCCTTTCCGTTCGAGGGGAGCGAGGCACTCTGTGACGAGATGCGGCTCGAGCGTAGGCAGATCTCCTTGCAGGTTCACGATGATTTCTGCATCCGCGTCCGGATCGATGCGATTTAAGGCTTCGAAAATCCGATCCGAGCCAGAGACATGGTCGGGCCGGGTCATGACGGCCTCTCCGCCAGCCTCACGGATGGCGGTACAGATTTCCTCAGTGTCGGCCGCCACCACCACTCGGCCCTGCTCTGCGGCCATGGCGCGGCGCCAGACGTGGACGATCATGGGCTCGCCGTGAATGTCGGCCATTGGTTTTCCTGGAAGACGGGTTGCCTTCATGCGGGCAGGAATGAGAATGATGGCGCGGGGCATGCGAATGCTTTCACTTTGCTTCGGCAGGGCGTTGTCCGGTGACAATACGTCTCGGGTGGTCGCTCATAGACCGTACCACCGTCGAGTTGCAAGTCGGGGCAAATTTACACTAGATGAGCGCGACCCCCTGGGGCCCGGCTGGGCCCGATTGAGGAGAATGGCCATGGACTCATATGAAGTGAGCAAATTTATAGGCGCGGCCTGTCTCGCACTCCTGGTCATTTTTGTGCCCAAGACGCTCATAGAAATGCGCTTGGCAGACCATGGTGAAGAGCGGGGCTCTGGCACTCCCGCAGCGCACGCGCCTGAAGGCGCCAAGGCTCCCGAAACCGCTAAAGCTCCTGCATCGGGAGAGGAGAAGAAGGCGGACGCAGCCGGGGCGGATACTCACGCACCGGCAA
>CAZSNH010000356.1:0-3617 GCA_964607855.1 uncultured Hyphomicrobium sp.
CGTCGCGCTGATCTTTGAGTGCGACGAATATTTCACCTGCCTTCAAGGCGCGCGTATCAATGGAGAAGCCCGAAATCGGTTTGCTTGGGGAGCCCTCGGCCCGGCCGCCGGACGCGCGCACCAAGTCCTCGAAGGTCCAAAGTTCTTCTGTCATTCCTTCATCTCTGAGAAAGCGCGGCGGCCACCGCGTCGTGGTCCGAGAAGGGAAGCACCGTTTTGCCAACGATCTGGCCCGTTTCATGGCCCTTTCCGGCAACAAGCACGACATCGCCCGGCCCCATCATTCCAACAGCGGCCCGAATGGCTTCTGCCCGATCCCCGATCTCGATCGCTCCTGGAGCGCCCGCGAGAATTTCGGCGCGTATCACACTGGGAATTTCAGAGCGCGGATTGTCGTCCGTCACGATCGTCACGTCGGCTCGCTCGACCGCGATTTGGCCCATGATCGGACGCTTGCCCTTATCGCGATCTCCGCCGCAGCCGAAGACGCAGATGAGCTTACCCGTGGCGAAGGGCCGGCAGGCATCGAGCGCGGCAATCAGCGCTTCCGGTTTGTGGGCATAATCGACGACCGCAAGTCCGCCATTGCGCTCCCCCACGATGTCGAGGCGGCCTTTAACACCTTTTAGTCCTTCGAGCGCGGCTAGCACGCGATCGGGATCTTCGCCGATCGCGATTGCAAGCCCCGCTGCCACAAGAGCGTTCGAAACCTGATAGGCCCCTACGAGGGGCAAGCGGACCGGATGCGTGCGACCATCGTACACAATCTCAAGTCTCTGCGCGAAGCCGTCCCGTCTGACGCTTGCGAGGCGAAGCGTCTCCCCGCGCGGGCCTACGGTGATGAGTTTCAAGCCGCGCTTCCGGGCGGCAGCCACGAACTTGTCGCCAGCCTCGTCGCCGAGATAGACAATTGCAGGCTGGCCGGGTTGGAGAAGCTCGGTGAAGAGTCGCAGCTTTGCCGCAAGATAGTGCTCGACGGTCGGATGATAATCCATGTGATCGCGGCCAAGATTGGTGAAGGCCGCAGCCTTGAGCTTCACGCCGTCCAGACGACGTTGATCGAGTCCATGAGATGACGCCTCGAACGCGAGGTGCGTGATGCCCTCCGCCGCGAGGCTTGCGATCGTCTCGTGAAGCGAAACCGGGTCCGGCGTTGTGAGCGATCCGTAGACGGCTCCATTCGGCTTGACGACGCCAATCGTTCCCAAGGATGCGGCTTGATGACCGAGCGCCTGAAAAATCTGACGCGTGAATTCTGCGACCGATGTCTTGCCGCTCGTTCCTGTCACAGCAACGGCAAACTCGGGTTGGATACCGTAAAAGCGGGCAGCGACAAGCGCCAACGCTCTGCGAGGATCCCGCGTCCTCAGTACCGGGACGGTCGTGCCCGAGTTCAACGCGGACTCGCTCGCCATGAGAATCGCTCTGGCACCCTTGCCAATGGCGTCAGCTATGAAGCGCCCTCCGTCCGCCTTCGTTCCCGGCACTGCGGCGAAAAGGAAGCCGGGCTTCACGGTCCGGCTATCTGAGGAAATGCCTGCTATTTCAACCGATTGACAGCCTTGAGGCGCCTCAATTTCAGGTCCGAGGAGGTGTGCCAAAAGCATGTTGTCTCGATGCGGCGAGGGAGCTGCGAGTGGATAAGCGGTTAGTATTCTCAAACGCTTATCTGCGTCAAACGTCTTGGCGTCAGGCGATCTCTCGATCCACGCCGATCGCCAATTGAACCGGGGGAGATGCGCCATGTCCGAGCGTCCGCAATCTTGGCAGGTGCGCCAAGTGACGACAGACGATCTTGTCGACATCGTAAGCGCGGGAATCCGCGACTTCAGGGCTGCACCCAAGTACGGGCTTTTCTTCGGCACGCTTTATATGGTGGCAGGCTGGCTGCTCATCGCCCTCCTTTTCTATTTTGGCCTGCCATATCTTGCCTATCCACTCGCCATGGGATTCGCATTGATTGCCCCGTTTGCGGTAATCGGTCTTTATGCCGTGAGCGACAATCTCGAGAAGGGAAAGCCGAACACCTGGAGCAGCGTATTCGGCGTCGTCAAATCCTCGATCAGTCGCGATATCCGCTGGATGGCCCTCGTAACGGGCTTCGCGCTTGTCATCTGGATGGACATTGCGGCGTTTCTGATCTTCGCCTTCGTCGGCGTTAACGGTTTCGGTCCCGGTTTTCTTGATACGATATTGATGACGCCGTCCGGACTCCTCTTCCTCATGCTCGGCAACCTGGCAGGCGCTATCATCGCATTCGGCGTCTTCTCGATTTCCGCGATCTCCTTCCCGATGCTCTATGACCACGATATCGATTTCGTCACGGCCATGACCACCAGCGTTCGCCTCGTGAAGGAAAATCCGGTCAGCATGCTGATATGGTGCGCACTCATTGGAATCCTCCTCGGACTGTCCATTGTCTCAGGCTTTGTCGGGCTCCTCGTCGTGCTTCCGGTTATCGGACACGCAACGTGGCACCTTTACCGGCGCGGAGTTGTGGAGGCCAAGGCCCTCTCCGCCTGATGGAGCCTATTGAGCGAGCGCACCGCAATACCCAGGAGGCGAGTTGAATAAGCTCGGCGAATTACCAGCGTTCCAAGCGCTATTCCACCATCTAGCCCGTGAAAATCATGACCTTCAATGCGCTGCCCATTGACGGAACGGGCTGCGAATGCTGATAGCATGAGCCGATGGAACAGTCCGTAAAGCGGCCCCTTCATTCGAGCCTGCCGAATGTGCTGACGTATGCGCGCATTCTGGCAGTACCGGCACTTGTGGCCTGCCTTCTGCTCGTGCAGGGAGAAGCTGGCAGATGGTCTGCATTTGCGATTTTCGTCCTTGCTGCCATCACCGACTGGCTCGACGGCTATCTTGCCCGCGCCTGGGAACAGCAATCGACCTTGGGTCGGATGCTGGACCCCATAGCCGATAAGCTCATTGTCGGCGCCGCCCTCTTGATGCTCGTGCATGACAACACAATATCCGGGCCATCGATCGTAGCGGCGATCATCATTCTTTGCCGCGAGATCCTGGTCTCCGGGCTTCGAGAGTTCCTCGCAGAACTCAACGTGAAGGTTCATGTGACCGAGCTTGCAAAATGGAAGACGGCGGTACAGATGGTGGCCTTATCCGTGTTGCTTGCCGGTCCCGCGGCCGAGGAGGTCGTCCCGGGTATTACGCTAACGGGCATCGTCTTCCTTTGGATCGCGGCACTTCTGACGCTGTGGACCGGATTTGATTATTTGAAGGCTGGCGTACGCCATGCCATGGAACGGTGAGGACCGGTTGATGAGTGCCTCCAATGCCGTGAAGCTCGTTTACTTCGCATGGGTGCGCGAACGTATGGGCCGGGCGGAAGAAACTCTGACGCTTCCTGAAAGCGTCACGACGATCTCGCAGCTCATTTTATGGCTACGAACGCGGGGACCCGAATACGCTGCCGCATTCGACAAACCCGACGTTGTACGCGCCGCGATCGACCGCGCCCATGTCAAACCCCATGCCAGAATTGCAGGAGCCCGTGAAATCGCATTTTTCCCTCCCGTTACAGGAGGCTGAGGCATGAGCGTTCGCGTTCAAGCCGAAGATTTCGACCTCGGCGCCGAGGTCCGCGCCCT
>CAZSNH010000357.1:0-3605 GCA_964607855.1 uncultured Hyphomicrobium sp.
TGGGCCTTTTCGAGCGCCTTGTTGATCCAGGGATGGACGATGGCCTCGCCTTCCTTGAGACCGAGTTTCTGGAGCATCGAATCCATACGTTCGGAACCGAAGATACGCATCAGATCATCATCGAGCGACAAGTAGAACAGGGAACGTCCGGGATCGCCCTGACGGCCGGAGCGGCCGCGCAGCTGATTGTCGATGCGCCGGCTCTCGTGCCGCTCGGTGCCGATGACGAAAAGTCCACCCGCCGCGAGGACCTTCTGCCGGTTGGCCTCCACCTCGGCTTCGATCTCCTTAATCTTCCTGTCACGCTCCGGGCCTTCGGCAAGGCCGGCGAGTTCGGAAGCCACCCGCATCTCGACATTGCCGCCCAGCTTGATGTCAGTGCCACGGCCGGCCATGTTGGTGGCGATGGTGACGGCGCCCGCCACGCCGGCCTGGGCGACGATGTAGGCTTCCTGCTCGTGGTAGCGGGCGTTCAGCACATTGTGCGGAATGTTCTGCTGCTTGAGCATGCCGGAGAGGATCTCCGACTTTTCGATTGACGTGGTTCCGACCAGTACCGGCTGGCCGCGCTGGCGGGCGTCACGAATCGTCTCGATGATGGCTGCATATTTCTCGCGGGCGGTCCGGTAGACCTCGTCGTCCTCGTCCTTGCGCGCCACCGGCACATTGGTCGGGATCTCGATGACATCGAGGCGGTAGATGTCCATGAATTCTTCCGCCTCGGTCGCCGCCGTGCCGGTCATGCCGGCGAGCTTCTCGTAGAGCCTGAAGTAATTCTGGAAGGTGCTCGAGGCGAGTGTCTGATTCTCGGGTTCGATCGCCACGTGCTCCTTGGCCTCGAGCGCCTGGTGCAGGCCCTCCGAATAACGCCGTCCGGGCATCATCCGGCCGGTGAACTCGTCGATGATGATGACCTTGCCGTCCTTGACGATGTAGTCCTTGTCGCGCTGGAACAGCTTGTGCGCCCGCAGCGCCTGGTTGATGTGATGCACGATGGTCACGTTTTCGGCATCGTAAAGGTTGGTGCCCTTCAGCAGGCCGGCCGCTCCGAGGACCTTCTCGAGATGCTCGTTGCCCTTTTCGGTCAGGGTGCAGGAGCGCTGCTTCTCGTCCAGCTCGTAGTCCTCGGGTTCCAGCTCGGGAATGTAGCGGTCGATCGAGTTGTACAGATCGGACTTGTCGTCGAGGGGGCCCGAGATGATGAGCGGGGTGCGCGCCTCGTCGATCAGGATCGAGTCGACCTCGTCGACAATGGCGAAGTGGTGGCCGCGCTGGACCATCTCCTCGAGATGGTACTTCATGTTGTCGCGCAGATAGTCGAAGCCCAATTCGTTGTTGGTGCCGTAAGTCACATCGCAGGCATACATGTCGCGGCGCTGGCGATCGTTGAGACCATGGACGATGACTCCGGTGGTCAGACCCAGGAAGGCATAGATCTGCCCCATCCAGCTGGCATCGCGACGGGCGAGGTAGTCATTCACCGTCACGACATGGACGCCGCGTCCCGTGAGGGCATTGAGGTAGACCGGCAGGGTGGCCACCAGGGTCTTACCTTCACCGGTTTTCATCTCGGCGATACGGCCTTCATGCAACACCATTCCGCCAATCAGCTGGACGTCGAAATGCCGTTGACCCAGGGTTCGCTTCGCTGCCTCACGAACCGTGGCAAAGGCGGGAGCCAGCAGTTCGTCGAGATCGCGCCCGTTGGCGAGTTCCTGCCTGAAACGGATGCTGCGCTCGCGGATGTCGGCGTCGCTGAGACGGCTGACCTCGCTTTCGAGCGCATTGATTTCCGCAACCCGGTCCATGTATTTGGACACCTTGCGATCGTTGCTGGTGCCGAAAATCTTTGCCGCGATGTTTCGCAGTCCGAGCATCCGTCTTGATCCCTTTCAGGCAGGTCGTGAAAGCCAGGCGTGGGCCGGTCCCGGCGACGCGGTGAGTACTAATTGAGTTGGGGCGTTCCGGCAATCACGTGAAATGAGCGCCGGAAAGAGAAAAATCAAGACGTGGCCATGCGGCAACTTGTGACGAGGCCTATGGATCGAGGGACTTGAAACGGCAGACGTTTCCGCCCAATGTGCGCCGCAAAAAGCCGCCTTCGACATGAAAATCGATGGCGGCGGCAGGCTTATTGTTGCCGGATTTGAGGGTCAAGGAGCGCAAATGCCAGCTTGCGGGACCTTCTTCGGAAGGCGAGAAACGGTGGGTTTGATGCCGAGTGGACAAGTTATCGTGAAATTTGCGGCTGCCGCCGCCGTGGCGCTCGGCTTGACGACGGCCGCGTACGGTCAGGACCCATCCCCGCCGCCGGCAGAGGACAAGATCATCGCGGTTGTGAACGGCCATGAAATCCGGGTGAGCGAGGCCCAGATGGCCTCCGACGACATTATCGGCCTGCTGCCCGATCTTCCGCCCAAACTCAGGTATCCTTTCGTCGTCAACTATCTGATCGAGCGGCACCTCTTGGCCCAGCGGGCGGTGAAGGAGGGCCTTGCCGAGACCGAAAGCTACAGGAAGCGTCTGGCGCTCTATCAGGCCAAGGCGCTCCGGGATGCGTTTTTCTTCGAAAAGATCAAGCCTTCGGTGACTGAGGAGGAAATCAAGGCCGCCTATGACCAGGAAGCCGCGCGCGTGGAGCAGACGGAGCGGGTACGCGCCCGCCATATTCTGGTCGGTACAGAAAAGGAAGCCAAGGAGATCCTCGCCCGCATCCAGAAGGGCGAGAAGTTCGAAGATCTTGCGAAGCAGTACAGTCTCGACGGTTCCAAGGACTATGGCGGCGATCTCGGTTATTTCACCGCAGCGGAGATGGTGCCGGAATTCTCAAAGGCCGCCTTCGCGCTGAAGAAGGATGAGGTGTCTGCGCCGGTGAAAACGGATTTCGGCTGGCACATCATCAAGCTGGAGGATCGCAAGACCGGGGCCGCGCAGCCCTACGATCAGGTGAAGGGGGCAATCCGCAACATCCTGGTTCGCAAGAAGGTCCAGGCGGTGGTCGACGAAACGCGCGCTGCGGCGAAGGTCGAAATTCTCGATCCCGAACTCAACAAGATGATCGAGGAACTCGAGAAGCAGCGGCCGGCAACGGCAGAGCAGAGCGGCGATGGCAAGGGTTCGGGCGGCAAGTCCGACCTTCAGCTGCCCCAGTAGGACGCGAGCGTCCGGCGCATCGCCATGACGGGGCACCCGGTTTCGCCGCTGGCACCGGAAGCGTTTCCGGATCTTCCCGCGGTTGCGGGCGTGACTTTCGGCATCGCCGAGACCGGCATCCGTTACAAGAACCGCCCTGATCTTCTGGCCGCCTTTCTCGATCCGGGCACATCCGTTGCCGGCGTGTTTACGACCTCAAAGTCGCGCTCGGCCCCGGTCGACTGGTGTGCGGCGCATCTTAACGGCGGTACAGCCCGTGCCGTCGTCGTCAATTCCGGCAATGCCAATGCATTTACAGGCAAGGCGGGAAAGGCAACTGTCCAAGCGGTGGCGAGGGCCGCCTCGCGAATCATGGGTTGCAAGGCCTCGGAAATCTTCCAGGCTTCGACCGGCGTGATCGGCGAACCCCTCGATTCCGGTCCGATCGTGGCGGCGCTGCCGAAACTGTATCA
>CAZSNH010000358.1:0-3593 GCA_964607855.1 uncultured Hyphomicrobium sp.
ATGCCGCGAATAGCCTACGTCAATGGTCGGTACGTGCCTTACCAGAGGGCATGCGTACATGTCGAAGATCGCGGATTTCAGTTCGCTGACGCGGTCTACGAGGTCATCGAAATCAGGTCAGGAGCCCTCGTTGACGAGGACCGGCATCTGGCGCGTCTCGCGCGCTCCCTCGCGGAATTGCTCATTCCCCAACCGATGTCGGATCCGGCCCTGCGTCACGTTATCCGCCAGACCATCCGGCTCAACCGCGTCAGTAACGGTACAGTTTATCTGCAGGTGACACGAGGCGCTGCGCCACGCGATTTCAGTCTTCCTGAAAAAGCGCTTGCGCCGACCCTCGTTTGCGTTGCGCGCCGTTCCGATAGTGCAAAAATCGCGGCAATGGCGAGCGCAGGCATTTCGGTGATCACGACGCCCGACATCAGATGGCAACGCTGCGATATCAAAACAGTCATGCTGCTGCCGGCCGTCCTTGCCAAAGAACAAGCGAGGATGCAGGGCGCTAAGGAGGCTTGGTTCCTGGATCGTGAGGGCTATGTGACGGAAGGCGCTTCGAGCAACGCTTGGATCGTGACGAAGCAACAAGAAGTCATCACGCGAAAGCTCGATGGTGCCATTCTCCCGGGCGTGACGCGGCGCACGCTCATCGACCTTCTGAAGCGAGAAGGACTGACATTCCTTGAGCGGCCATTCACGCGCTCGGAAGCGCTAAATGCCGCGGAAGCCTTCAACACGAGTGCGTCGGGAACAGTCATGCCGGTTGTGCGGGTCGATGGAAATCTCATCGGGAACGGAAGTCCGGGACCACTCACCCGCAGACTTCGGGCAGAGTTTCACAGTGTTGCTCAATTGGGATCGTTTGAATGAGGGTTAAGTTATTTTATTTTGCTGCAATCGAAGTTTTGGCCATGGATCTTCTTCTCACAGTCAAGAAAACAAGTATTTTGGGGCTAGCGAATCCGTACTCCGATGAAGTGTGATAGATCTCATAAATCATGGGTCAACGGATTAAGCGCCGATTGCAGCAGTCGCGCAGGGAACAAGAACAAGAAGGGCTTCAACGCACATGGCCTCAGACAAACCTCAAAACCTGCAAGACACGTTTCTGAATTTCGTTCGCAAGAATAAGACCCCCCTCACTATATTCTTGATCAACGGGGTCAAGCTGCAGGGTATCGTCACGTGGTTCGACAACTTCTGTGTCTTGTTGCGCCGCGATGGTCACTCTCAGCTCGTTTATAAGCATGCGATTTCGACCATCATGCCCGGCGGACCGGTGCAACTGATGGAAGGCGAGATGACCGACGGCAAGTAAGGTTTGGAAGCGCTATCGACGACAGAGTAAGAGAAGAGCACGTAAAGGCGGCGCGCGTGAGCGCTCCCGCAGGTGATGTGCCCAGCGCTCTCCGCGAGAAAGCCCTTATTCTTGTACCAAACTTCAAGTCGGGAAGGCAGATGCCAACCCGCTCAGGCTGCTTACAAGATTCACGCACGCCTTCTCTTCACTCGCCTGCTGCCCGCCTCGCCGAGACCAAAGGCTTGGTCGGGGCAATCGAGCTTGCAATTAAAGGAGCACACATCGTTCCGATTGCCGGCCCCAGGGCAGGCACGCTTTTCGGTGCGGGCAAAGCCGAGGAAATCAGGCAAGCCGTTGCAAGAGACGGGATCGAACTCGTGGTCATCGACCACGCTGTGACGCCTGTCCAACAGCGCAATCTCGAGAAGGCCTGGAAGGCCAAAGTTCTCGACCGGACGGGCCTGATCCTCGAAATTTTTGGCCGCCGCGCGCGCACCAAGGAAGGCCGCCTGCAAGTCGAGTTAGCCCAGCTCTCCTATCAGAAGGGGCGATTGGTGAGAGCGTGGTCCCACCTCGAGCGTCAGCGTGGCGGTGGGGGCTTTCTCGGCGGTCCCGGCGAAGCACAGATCGAACTCGACCGGCGCATGATCGAGGGCCGTATCGAAGCCCTGAAGAAGGAACTGGCAAACGTTGTCAAGACACGCGAGCTGCACCGTGCAAGCCGTCGCAAGGTCCCCTATCCCGTCGTCGCCATCGTCGGCTACACGAACGCCGGCAAGTCCACACTCTTCAACCGCATCACGGGTGCGAGCGTGCTGGCCATCGACCAGGTATTCGCCACCCTCGATCCCACTCTCCGAGAGGTCCGATTGCCCGGCAACCGCAGGATTATCCTTTCCGATACAGTCGGCTTCATTTCAGACCTTCCGACAATGCTGGTCGCGGCTTTTCGCGCCACGCTGGAAGAGGTCGTCGAGGCCGATCTGATATTGCACGTTCGCGATATCGCGCATCCCGAGACCGCGGCGCAGGCGCGTGATGTCGAGAATGTGCTCTCCTCCCTCGGCATTGATCTCGAAAACGTCGCGAGCCCGATCATCGAGGTCTGGAACAAGGCCGATCTCCTTTCGCCCATCCTTCGCGAGGAGGTTGAAGCCGTTCTTCGCTATCGGGAACGCAAGGCGGTTCTCATTTCGGCCGAGACGGGGGAGGGCATCGAGGATCTGCTGAGAGCCATCGATTCGAGTCTTGGCGGAGGGGATGAAATCATCTCCCTTCGCCTCCCGAACCACGAAGGCCGCCTGCTCCACTGGCTACATGAGAATACGGACGTGCTGTCGCGAGCTGCCTGCGAAGACGGCACACTGCATCTCACGGTGCGCATTGCGTCAGAGAAAAAGGGGCGGCTGCTGGCTCTGCTCGAAAGTAAGTACATGAGACCGTCCGGCCTCTCCTAAAACTTATATGCAAGTCCAATCGAGATGGTATCGACCTGCGTATCGGTCGATGCGTTGATCCGATCAGCATTATGAAGGACGCCCTCGAAGTAAGTAGAATCCATGCGTTCGAATTCCGAACGGCGATACTCCACGCGCAACATCCAATGTCCGTCGAGGAGCGCCTCCAGGCCGGTTCCCCAGGTCCATCCCTCGATAACCTCAGAATCGCCCGCTGTCTTGCCGACATTCTCGGGAGAGCACCATCCGGATGGAAATGCGATGCTGCAGCTGACGGCGGTCTCTTGCTTCACCCAAGCCTTGCCGACGGTTGCGAAGACCAGGAGCTGCGGGGTTAAGAGGTAGCCTGCTCGGGCACGGATGGAAGCATCCCAATCGATGCGCACGTCGGCGGAATCCGGTCCGTTATCGCCGAGGCCTGCCATTTCGGCACCGGGAATGCCGCTCGCTGCCGATTGATTGTGGGCGCGCCCGTAGTCGCCCTCGATGCCGACAACGAATGACGCCATTTGGAGCTGCACCCCGGCAAAAGCGCCATATCGCGTCGACGTATCCTCGAACTCGTAGGGATTTTCCGTTTTAAGATGGCCTGCGAAGACACCGCCGGCGTCGGGGCACGTGATGCCTACGCACGTCGTCTCCCAGTTGGTGTCAATGAACGGGCGCCCCAGCATGCCGCCAGCATAGAAGCCGCTCCAGTCCGTCTCGGCGAGGGCAGGCGGGCCGATGCCCAGCGGTTCGAGAAACGTAAGCAGCACGATGATGTTACGCGCACGAAACACAATAGAACCCCCGCAGTGCCACGAGGGATGATAGGCCAAGCGCTCGTGCCATGAGGT
>CAZSNH010000359.1:0-3576 GCA_964607855.1 uncultured Hyphomicrobium sp.
TGGCACCGCAACCGCGCCATCACTCTTGCCGTGCAGATGCGGTCGGGAGAACAGATCGCGCAATTCGGCAAGGATGTCGATAAGGCACTGGCCGAAGTCCTTCCGCAACTCCCGCCTGATCTCGTCGTCGAGCGCACCTCGGATCAGCCGCGGCAAGTGGATGAACTTGTCAGTCTGTTGATGTCCAGCCTCTATGAGGCCATTGCGCTCGTGGTGATCGTGGCCCTCATAGGTTTCTGGGACTGGCGCGCTGCCATGCTGATGGCCGCATCCATACCGCTGTCGCTCGCGATGGCGTTCGGCGTGGCACACATCATTGGCATCGACATCCAACAGGTTTCCATCGCCACTCTGATCATCTCTCTCGGACTGCTGGTGGACATGCCGGTCGTGGCCGGCGACGCCATCAAACGTGAGATGGGCCATGGCATGGCGCGGGAGCTGGCGGCGTGGATCGGCCCGAGCAAGCTTGCCAAGGCCATCATTTTTGCGACGATCGCGAACGTCGTCGCCTATCTGCCCTTCCTCATGCTGACCGGCGACACCTATTTCTTCCTATACAGCCTGCCGGTGGTGATGACCTGCACCTTGGTGGCGGCCCTCATCGTTTGCTTCACGTTCCTCCCGTTGATCGCCTATTATTTCATCAAGCCGCCGAAGCAGGTCGAACCGCCCATCAGCGAACGCCGCAAGCATGGCTTCGCCAGCTTCTACTATCGCATCGGTGATTTTGCGCTCGAGCACCGCTGGAAAGTCCTCGGCGGCTCCGTGATCATTCTCGTGATTGGTGGCTGGTTCCTCTCGCAGCTCAAGCCGCAGTTCTTCCCCAAGGATTTGTCCTACCTCTCCTACGTGGACATTTGGCTGCCGCCGGATGCGCCGCTCGGAGCCACCGATATCGTAGCCGAGCAGGCGGAATCGGTCATCCGGGCCGAGGCCGAACGCTTCGGGAAAGAACACAAGCACGACCACGTGTTGAAGACGCTGACCACCTTCGTCGGCGGTGGGGGCCCACGATTCTGGTTCTCGGTCGAGCCCGAGCGGCAGCAGCTCAATTACGCGCAGATCATCGTCGAAGTGACCGACAAGCATTTCACTAACGAAATTGTCGGCCTTTTGCAGACGGCCCTGAGCCGCGAGGTTCCAGGAGCGCGCGTCGACGTCCGGCAACTGGAGACGGGCAAGCCAGTTGGCATTCCCGTGTCTATCCGCATCTCGGGATCCGATGCCGCCGAGTTGCACCGGCTATCCAGCGAGCTGCAAGCCGTTTTGCGCGCACAGCCCAATGCCGCTCGCGTGCGCGACGATTGGGACGAGCCCACGATCATGGTGCGGCTTCAGGTGGATCCCGACCGCGCCAATCTTTCCGGCGTCACCAACCTCGATATCGCGCTGTCGTCCACCGCGGCGCTGAGCGGACTCCCCGTGTCCACCTATCGGGAGCTCGACAAGCAAATCCCGATCGCCGTGCGTTTGCGCATGGAAGATCGCGCGGCGCTCTCGGACGTGCAGAACACCTATGTGTACTCGATGTCCGGCAATCAGCGAGTGCCACTCAGCCAAGTCTCGAAAGTTACGACCGAGATGACCATTCCGAAGATCAAGCGGCGCAACCAATTCCGCACCGTCACGGTATCCGCCTTCCCGATTCCCGGCGTTTTGCCTTCCGAGGTGCTTTCGCCGCTGATGCCAAAGATCGAAGAGTTCCAGGAGAACCTGCCTCCCGGCTACACGCTCGAAATCGGCGGTGAATACGAAGAGCAGGTGTCGGGCTTCCAAGAGCTCACCATGGTGATGGCGGTTTCGGTGATGCTTATCTACCTAGCGCTCGTTTTGCAGTTCCGCAGCGCCATCAAGCCACTTCTGGTCTTCGGCGCCATCCCCTACGGGATGGCCGGAGCGGTGGTCTCGCTCGCCATCATGGGCCAGCCTTTCGGCTTTATGGGATTTTTGGGGGTCGCCAGTTTGGTGGGCGTTATCGTCAGCCATGTCGTCGTGCTGTTCGACTTTATCGAAGAAGCCCACGAGCGTGGGGAGCCGTTGCGGGAAGCCCTGCTCGACGCCGGCATCGTGCGGTTGCGGCCGGTGATGATCACCGTCGGCGCAACGGTGCTGGGGCTGGTGCCGCTGGCCATGCACGGCGGGCCGCTTTGGGAGCCGCTTTGCTACGCCCAGATTGGCGGCCTCTCCATCGCCACCTTCGTAACTCTGCTGCTCGTGCCGGTGATGTATTCCATCTTCGTGCTGGACCTGAAGCTGATTCGATGGGAAGTAAAACCGGAAAGAGCAACCCCTGCGGAAGCCTCTGCGGAACTGGGACCTTCGGAACCCAGGAATCAACCGCAACAAGTGTGAGTCGTAGAAGATGAAAGCGATCCTCCAATTCGTTCTCGAGCACGGCTACTCAATCCTGTTCGGTGTCTTGTTCGCGCACCAATTGGGTTTTCCGTTACCGGGACCTCTGTTTCTGCTCGCCGCGGGTGCGCTCGCCGCAGCAGGGAAGTTAAACTTCCTCGTCGTGCTCGGCCTGGCGGTTGTGGCGATTGTTCTGGCCGACTGGCCGTGGTATGAGGCGGGCCGGCGGTGGGGTGACAGGGTCGTCCACTTCATTCACCGGCTTACGCGAGACCCTGACTACCATGACCGCAAGGCGAAAAAGACCTTCGCCCGGTACGGGCCTCCGATTCTATTGGTGTCCAAGTTCGTTCCGGGACTCGATGCGGTTGCTCCTCCTCTCGCAGGAACATCCCGTACCAGCCGCGTTCGGTTCCTGACCTTCGACGCCGCTGGCGCAGCCCTGTATTCATCCGCCTATGCTGGGCTCGGTTATGTCTTCAGCGATGACCTGGACCGCGCCGCTGCCTACGTTGGTCGAGCGGGAGCGGTCTTGGCAAGTCTTGTCGTTACCGCAGTCCTTATTTTGCTCGTGGTCAAGCTGGTTCAGTCGTATCGCTTTCTGCGCGAGGCCCGACTGGCGCGGACCACACCAACTGAACTGGTCGGTAACTCCGTCGCGAATCCCAGCAGAATCTCAGAAGGACTCAGCCATGGCAACTAAGGCAGCAGTGCATAGGCAAGCATTGGCTCATGCTACCCAACTCATGAACACCCAATACGGATGTGGTCCAGTGCAGTTCGCGGGGACCAACGAAGCCCTGTATGAACGGCACCTGCTGTTTGACAGTGGCGTGGATCTGGCGGCCGCGACGGCGCGTGACCGGTTCGAGGCGCTGGCCCGGTCCGTGCGCGACATTCTTTCGCAGCGATGGCTCTTAACCGAGAAGACCTACGAAGAACAGAATCCGAAGCGGCTCTACTACCTCTCAATGGAGTTCCTCATCGGCCGCTCCCTTACTAACAATATTATGAATCTTCTGCTCAGTCCCCTGGCGAACCAGGTGATCGAGGACAAGAAACTCAATCTCATGGAGATATTAGAGCAGGAGCCTGATGCAGGCCTCGGCAATGGAGGGCTGGGGCGTTTGGCAGCCTGCTTCATGGAATCCGCCGCCACCCTGCAGCTCCCGGTCATGGGTTACGGACTGCGCTATGAGTACGGCATCTTCAAGCAGACCA
>CAZSNH010000360.1:0-3546 GCA_964607855.1 uncultured Hyphomicrobium sp.
CGAAATGCCACACGCGGCCCACCCGCCGCGTGGAATATCTCAGTAGTTCATGGATGTTGAGCGAAGATCGCGAGAGGGCGGGCGGGCGCGAGGTGGTCGCTCGGGCCGCGCTACCGGCTAGCGCGGTGTCCGGTGCAGCGCCCTGCTTCGACCGAGCCGCGCTACTTCTTGTTTGCCAGGCGCGTCTTGCCGTCCTTGTCGATGATGATGGTCTGTTCCTTGTCCGTCGCGGCGTAGGTGTGGTCCTTGAAGGCGAGTTTGTCGGCCTTCCCGAGTAGTTTGAAGGTGAGGCCCTCCACGGCGATCTCGTTCGCCTTCTCGTCCCACTTCTGCGAGACTTTCACGCCGTCGAACGACGAACGCGACTTGCCGCTCGTACCGGACCCGCTCTTCGTCGGGTACTGGAAGGCTACGCGCGACCCCGCCGAGTTGGTCGGCACGCCCTCGAAGTACAGGCGCCACTTACCGAACGTGAACTCGGCCTTGCCATCCCGTGCCACCATCCTGCCGTCCACGTGCTGGGCTTCGGGCTCGTCGGCCGCGTGGCACTCGACGGCCGCTACCGCTGCCAATACGAGCGCGCCGAACAACTTGTTAAAGTGCATGCCCTGCTCCTTTGGAATTTTGTGGCCGAACTTGTTATCAGATTGCGCCGGCTCAATCTATCCCGGCACCCGCCCCGCCCCCCCCGGGGCAATCTAACCGCCGATGGTACTGGCGGTTGCGGGGGGCGGACAAGCGAAAAGGCGCGCGATCTATCCCACTAACGCACCGCGCGCCGGTTCGCGCCCGCCCTCAATCCCAGCCTCGCCCTCCGCGGCCGAACGTTCACGCTAACCGTGCGGGTCGGCACGCAGGCCAAACCGCCCGAGCGAAGGAGAAAACATGACCCAACCAAAAACCTCGACGACTCCAAACGACTGCCGCCCCGCTCCGGTTCAGCGTGTCGTTAGGGAGCATTTGGGTTGTCTGCTGAGCCAGCAAAAAATGCCGAGATGTCGGCATCAGCCCTCGCGAGTGCTTTCAGTTTGGTATTGTCGATTCCTGTTTCGTCAGCCTTCAGAATATCGAGTGCTGCCACATTGCGGTTCAGTTGCTTAAGAACGGGCTTTCCTTCTTGAGTTGAGATCAAGAACACAGAACCCTTCGCTATGTCGTAGTCCGTGCCATCAATTGTGACGGTTTTTGTCTTGCCGTGAAACTTAATCGGGATATCGCTAAGCCGTCCATCAAACCCTCCGTCAGGCGTGGCGACCGAGCTGCCGTGGGGCTTTTCCACGTCGGCCCAAATCAGCAGTGCCGGTTTGTTGCCAACCCACCAGGCGCAGAGGTATGCCTGATCAATTCCTGGTAACGGGTGCCTGTCAGCGACAGTCGGTGACCAAGAGTACGAAGCCATGCTGCCACCGGCATATGGGGGCTGCGTGGGAGGGGTGGTCTTTTGACACCCCGTGGCTGCGATCAGCAGCAGGGAACATGTCGCGGCAATCACGATGCGGTGATTCATTCTGTGCTCCCTAACGCTCACGCTAACCGGGCGGACGCCGCCGGCAAGCAGAGCGTGGAGCAACCAACCGGCCACAACAGCCAGAAAACCTCCGAGCGACCAACAACGCGGCGTCCGCTCCGGTTCAGCGTGTGGTTAGGCCGCTCGTGTCTCATGTCTCAGTTTCCTTTGGGCTGCGCAGTTTCTATCGTGCCACTCGGTGGTGCGCCATCGGATCGGACGGAGGAAGCGAACAGCGCGAAAAGAAGCAAGGCGAGCAGCAGGAGTGCGCCTGAAGCAATGGCACTGGCACGGCCCAGAGGCTCCTTACGACCGATGATGCCAAGCACGAGGGCCGTGACCTCAAAGGCAACAAACAAGAGACACGCCCAAGAGTGCGCATGCTCACCCATAAGTCGTGCTGCGAGGCCGATGGCAATGGCTAGCAATGTCCCGCTTAAACAAACCCCCATCGCCAGCTTGCCGATGGGCGATGCCTTCGTTGGTTCAGTGGTGGTATTCATAAATGGTGTGTGCGGCCAAGTGGCCTAACGTCAAAGCTCAGCAGCCGCGGCCGCGCCCTGAGCCGTGATGTCACGAGGAACCAGAATCGCGGCCGCCGTCTGCTGCAGCGGATGGTTCGGCGCTCTCGGCCACGAATTCCGGCAGCCTGCGCGTGGCCAAGGCCCAAATCGAGATCAAGTAGACCAGCACGATGACTGCCGGGACAGCGACGAACCGATGCGCGGGGAACGAGTACCAGACGGCCACCACCGCGACGGTGCGGACGACGCCGTGAAAGATCCCGACCCAGTGCCGTAGCATCCACGACAACGGCACCCACATGAGGCCCGACAGCACACCCAGACTCAGCGGCAGCGACGTCGGCTCGATCATGAAGAACGGGATGGCGATGGCCCACACCAAATTCGCCATCAACACCGTCAACAGGAAGAGCCGGTCGAGTTCGCTGGTCTTCCTCCTGCCGCCGATGATGTCATCCCCGGTCAAGCGACCGATCCAAACGCCCAGCCAGAAGATCGCACCGCCAATGACGAACAACGCCAACGCCGCTGGGCCGACCGGTAGAACGGCCCCCAGGACGCCGGCGACCGTCCACCCGATCGTGCCGGCAATCGGCATTGCCAGGAAGCGGCTCCGGCCGAACTCCCGCCGCAGCTCGTCGAGTGTCTGACCGACTCCCATGGACAGTCCACCGCACCTCGTCCGCCGAACGCTGCCGCTCAGTTGCGAGCCGCGTGCGGGGCAGTCGCGCAGAAGGCTCGATACAAACTCTCAACGCACGCGCTGCTCGTCAACTGCAGCGGGTGGTTAGGCGTTGCGTTCATTCGGTTCTTGCGGGCTTTGCCGGCCACGCCCGCACCGCAAATGCAGTGATCGGCAACCATGTGAGAGCGACGGCGAACGCTGTAATGATCCTAGCATAAACGTGGTGGGGCCAAGGCTTGGCCTCGGCTGACAAACTATACCACCCGACAACGATGGTGTAGAGGATCAGAATCATGAAGATGCCACCGGCGCGTGATGCGCGTTGCCTCGATTGAGGATGCGGTGACTGGACTTTAGGGGTTGCGAGGATGGCGAAAATGACCATGCCCACAGCCGAGAAGCCCAGAAGAGGAATCAGAGTTCCGCGGGGTAACGGTGTCAAACTGGCAAAACTGGCGATGTAAATGACGACGTTCGCTGCCAACCATGTCAGCGCGACGACCGTGAATGGCAGACGAAGGTGATTCTTCAAAGCGTGCTCCTCACGGAACGCACGTAGCAACGCCTAACTTGTTCTTAGGTTGATCAGCCTATTACCTGTAGGCCGCATGTGTGCAGCCTATCACGCAGTTGTTGTTGTGTTATAAGGCGCGTTGTAAGCATGACTTACGCACCTGTCACGCAAGTGGGTGTGTGATAGGCTGTTTCAGCCTATCGCTCATCGAACCGGCGAGCCAAAGCGTCGGCGGGGCTACGAACGCCCCGCCCACCTCGGTTCAAAACATGGGTGTAAATCATCGTCGTGCGAACGTCGCTATGGCCCAGCAGTT
>CAZSNH010000361.1:0-3543 GCA_964607855.1 uncultured Hyphomicrobium sp.
TAGGCACATCCACAAGAGTTCCCTAATTGAATGAATCGAATTTGATTTGAATTTGAGCAGCAGAACCAAGACGGGTCAATTCCCAGCCATTTGCCGGTTCAGCAATATCGAGTGGGGTTACTCAGGCGCCCTCGTCGAGTGCCCTCTCGATCGGCACCGCAAGTAGCGCACCCATCATCTGTGCAACAATGAATGCCGGCACATCCTCGGGGCAAATGCCGGCATAGGTATCCGTAAGCGCGCGCGCGATCGAGGCCGCCGGATTGGCGAATGAGGTCGATGCCGTAAACCAATAGGCTGCCATGATATAGAGGCCGACGTTGCGCGCCACATGAACAGCATCGCGCTTCATCGTAAGCAGAATGGTGAGGAGCAGGCCCAAGGTCGCCACCACCTCTGCAATGAAGAGCCCGTGTCCTGAACGCTCCGTTCCAGAGATCTGAAGGATCGACTGAGAGAACATTGCGTGCGCGATCAAGACGCCGAATAAGCCGCCCGCAACCTGCGCTACTGCATAGCCGAGCATTTCCCCTATTTGACGGTCACCACGAAGTGCCATCACGGCCGAGACCGCGGGATTGAAGTGAGCCCCCGATATGGGGCCGAAGATCGAGATCAGGACGATGAGCGCGGCACCCGTCACCACTGAGTTGCAAAGCAGTGCCAGGGCTCCGTTTCCTTCCGCGAGCTGAAAAGCCATGATGCCGGAACCGACGACCGCGGTGAGAAGAAATGCCGTGCCCAGGGCTTCGGCGAGCATTTTCTTCACCAGCCCGGCTTGACGTTTAGTGCTCATCGCGTCCCCTTACTATGTCCCCTTATTATCTTGCAAAATCCGGCATCATTGCCGCGTCGTGGATGCGCGACAGCTCCCGGCGCCACGTTTCAGGTTCGCGCGTTTCTTTCAAGAGCTTGAGAAGTGCAGCGATGCGCTCGGCGAGTGCCTGCTGAACCGCGCGAAATGCTGCTCTGCGATCGTCCTCGCTGCCCCTAGCCCGCGAAGGATCAGGCAGACCCCAATGGGCCTTGACCGGCGTTCCCTGCCAAATGGGACAGGCTTCGTCGGCGGCATCCCCGCACACCGTGATGACGATATCGAGATGAGGCGCGGCGGGTGTCGCAAATTCGTCCCACGACTTCGAGCGCACAGAGCTGACGTCGTAACCGAGTGCCTGCAACGTCTCGCTCGCAAGCGAATTCACGCGCCCAGACGGATGGCTGCCGGCGCTGTAGGCCTGAACCTCGCCATGTCCCAACGCATTCGCCGTGACCTCTGCGAGGACCGAACGGGCAGAATTATGAGTGCAGAGAAAGAGGATCGATATCGGTGCTGCGTTCATGACGTCTTCTGCTTCTGCCTTCGTCGGCCCTGCTTTTATCCCGTTACGGCGCACCCATGAACGTCTTGTGACAACATGGACGGAACTGAGCAGAAAGGCCGCCTCATTCAAAAACCCATGGGCGTCGGGCCTCCCCGGGAAACAATCCCGCCGATCTCACCGAGATGTGAATGTTATGTTATTTCATTTCAATGACACGTTATAGCAACATTTGATCGTCGGTAGAGCGTGGAGATGACGCCATGTATTTCAGGACTTCTGGAAAATTGCCTTGCGCACTCATCGTTTCGATTGCGGTTTTCGCCGTGGCGCCCGCGGAAAGCGCCGAGCTCTCGGGTTCCCGCGAGCATGCCAAGACGGACCCGCGACTTGAGCCTTGCATCAAGAGCATCAATGCCGTTGGCGCCAGCCTGGGACACAGCGAGCGCAAGGGAACGGAAGAAAAACCCATCCTCGATTTCCTCGTGCGCGCCAACGGGAGCGATTACCACATCGCGTGCGAGATGGAGTCCGGTTTCCTCAAGGACATCGCTCCCAATGTAGTCCACCTCGGAGGCACCAATTGATTTTTTCTAACCCGGCCCTCCTCCGGGCGTCACGAAGGGTGTTCGAATGCGCGCGCCAGAATTGCCCTCTCCCGATCCTGGCCGCCACGCATTCGCCTCATCCCGAACCGCCGCGAGGCTCTCGCCACCCGAGCCTTGCCTGCCGGTGACAACCGCGGCCGAGAGTATCGAATTGCGGCTACCCCCGCGCCCTACTTCGAAAGCTCCCGGCCGCGGTTCACTGCAGCGGCGACAGCCTTCGTCATCAGCTCCTGCAAACCGTTATCGCTCATGAGAACGCCGAGGGCCGCTGCGGTCGTCCCGCCCGGCGAAGTTACATTCTCGCGCAAAACAGCCGCATCGAGTTCGGACTGGCGCAAGAGCTCCCCCGACCCGGACACCGTCGTGCGTGCGAGTCTTTGAGCAAGTTCCTTGTCGAGCCCGGCCCGCCGGCCGGCTTCGGCCAGACATTCGGTGAGCAGGAAGACGTATGCGGGGCCCGAGCCCGACACGGCCGTAACCGCATCCATCAAGGCCTCATCGGTGATCCACGCCACCTCGCCCACTGCTGATAAGAGTGCTGCCGCGATCTGGCGCTGCTCGGCACTCACATGACGATTGGCGACACAGACCGTCATTCCCCGTCCGATGGCGGCGGGCGTGTTCGGGATGGCGCGAACGACGGCAGCTTTCCCCGGCAGATGCTTTTCAAAGCTGACCAGAGGTCGTCCAGCGGCAATCGAGATCGTGAGTGTCGATGGTCCGGCCATATGTGCGAGCGGCGGGAAGACGTCTTCCATGACCTGCGGTTTCACCGCTGCCAGAATGACGGCTGGTGGTGTCTTGAGGGTTCCGATCCTATTGGTCAGCTCGAAACCATGGCTTTGTGCCAACGCCTCGATTTCGGCCGCCGCCTTCGGTTCCTGGACAATGACAGACGTGGGACTGAGTCCCCGCGAAAGGAGACCTTTCAAAAGGGCGCCACCCATTTTGCCCGCTCCCGCGAGAATGAGCGGCCCCTGCAGCATGAAACTCATGAGCTTGGGCCCGTTTGGACGAGACGGTTATGCCTGGCCCTCGGTTTGGAACATCGTGGAGACGAGGGCCTCACGGCTCTCC
This sequence comes from uncultured Hyphomicrobium sp., assembly GCA_964607855.1. Classification (GTDB taxonomy): domain Bacteria; phylum Pseudomonadota; class Alphaproteobacteria; order Rhizobiales; family Hyphomicrobiaceae; genus CAZSNH01. The sequence goes on from CAZSNH010000361.1 coordinate 3,005, forward strand.
TTACCTGCCCATACGACGAACTGGAAGGCCTGATAATAGCGCTCGCAGCTTTCAAGGGCGGCACGAAGCATGGCTTCACACTGGCGCGGGGTCAAAACTGCGCCATTGAGCAGCAGCCCATGGCGAAACATGACGAGGCCTTCCTGCGTCCAAAGATCGAAATGGCCGAGCCAAAGCTGCTCGTTGATCTGAGCCACGAGGCGGTACATTTCGGGCAGCCGGTTTTCCGGCACCTTGAAGTCGAAGGCGCAGGCGAGGTGGAGAGCCTCGAGGTCGTCACGCCAATTGAGCGAAATGTGATAGTCGGTCCAGTTGCCGCCGACGACAAGTGTCAGTTCGTCGTCGCCCGTGCGCTCGGTAGCCCAATCGTGCGAGGCTGCGAGCTGCTCGACCAAATCGACAGGGTTAGTCACACGATCATATCCGAATTCAGACGATGCCATTCATCTCTCTCGATTGCGGCGTCCCGAACCGGGGACCATTCAATCACGTGTACTTCTTGAATACGGGGGGACCAAAACAGAGCCCCTCACGAGTCG
>CAZSNH010000362.1:0-3530 GCA_964607855.1 uncultured Hyphomicrobium sp.
CTGCATCCATCGCAATCGCAGCCGAACCGCCAAAATCGGCCACGACGCCCGCTCCTCCCCCACCGCCGCCGGCCCCCACCTGCGCCAATCCCAATGCGCTCGGCATGGGTCGCACGGTCGAAATCGACACCACGGGTGGCCCGGGCTTCGGCATGGAGCAATACAAAGCCTACGATTTCCTGGAGCCCAAAGAAGTGGTCCTCACATTCGACGATGGACCGCAGGTCAATACCACGAAAGCCGTTCTCGAAGCGCTTGCTCACCACTGCACGAAGGCGACCTTCTTCTCGATCGGCAAGATGGCGATCGGGCTGCCTGAAATCATCCGCGAGGTCGCGAAAGCTGGACACACCATCGGCACTCACACTTGGTCGCACACCGATCTCAGAAGGAAGAAGAACCCAAAGGAGGCCATTGACGAGATCGAGCGCGGACTGAGTGCCGTGAAACGCGCCGTCGGTGGACCCGTCGCACCCTTCTTCCGCTTTCCCTTCCTCGCCGACAGCCCCGATACCCTCACCCACCTCGGCGGGCGCAACATCGCCATCTTCTCGATGGACGTCGACTCATTTGACTTCAAGTTCCGTAGCAGCGACCAGGTCGTGAAGGTCGTCATGGAAAAGCTCGCCAAGAAAGGCAAGGGTATCATCCTCATGCACGATATCCAAACCCACACGAGCAAGGCGCTGCCGAAGCTGCTCGATGAACTCAAGGCCGGCGGCTACAAGATCGTGCACCTCACCGCCAAGGATCAGGCTACGACGCTCGCCGAGTACGACGCCTTGATTGAAAAGGACGTCAAGGGTTTGCCTGCACCGGGATCAGAGCGGGCGACATCGAGCATCGTGCGCACTGTTCCGACGGCGCCGTAAGCCTCTGCCTCGATTCTGCCGTCTCCAGGGGGGCCTTTGGGGCTTGAGGAAGGTCCCAGACGCGAAGGTTTGCCGATGCCCGCTCTCAATTCGTGCACTGCTCAATGCGCGACACTATTTCTTGCCTGCCTTGTCTGGGCCGTCACACCCGTGCGCGCCGAGACCTGCTCAGCAGCCCAATTTGCGAGCGCCGTGGATAAAGCGGGCTCCGCCCTTCGCAACTTTACGAAGGAGGCCCAGCCGCGCCTCACGGCACGCTGTGAGAAACTCGCGGCGGTAAAAGGCTGGCCAACGAACGACGTCGAGGAGAGGTGTCTCGATTATCTGCGCGATGGCAGGGTGGCCGAGTTTGACACGGCGGCCAGCGAACACCTGATGAATATTGACCAGCTCGGCCGCGTGGAGGCCGGAACAGCGCCCGACTGCAAATCCCTCGAGGCGCTCGATCGGTCCGGAAAAGAACTGCTCGAGGTCATGACCGCGAAGTCGGCCTATCTCACGGGCAAAATCGATCAGGAACTCGGGGCCGAAGCACCAGGAAAGGAGACAGCAGCCGACAAGACACCGCCTGCCGTCCCGACGACGCCTTCAGCCAATCCGCGCGCTCCTACACGCGACAATTCCGAGGTCGCGGCGGTTCGCGAGCCTCCGGCCGAACCTCTCTCCCAGTTCGAAACGAAAATCATTCCGGACGATGACCTGGTGACGGGCGAGGAAGGCTACACCATCGACGAGATCCGCGAAGTCACGCGCGGCTTCTTTGGTACGATTTCAACCGAACTCGCAAGCGTCATCGAACATGCCTTTGCCCGCTCGGGACGGCCGACCGCTTATATCCTCGGCTCCGAAGGCGGTGGCGCACTTCTCGCGGGGCTGCGCTATGGCAAAGGAACGCTCTATCTCCGAAAGGGCGGCAGTCAGCCGATTTATTGGCATGGCCCAAGTATCGGCTACGACATCGGTGGCGAGGGCTCGCGCACCCTCTATCTCGTCTATCGATTGACTGAGCCGGAGAAACTGTTCCGACGCTTCGTCGCCATCGACGGCTCCGCCTATTTTGTCGGGGGCGCCGGCATTACCTTTCTCAAAGGCGGAGACGTGATCATGGCCCCTATCCGAAGCGGGCTTGGACTGAGACTCGGCGCCAATATCGGTTATGTGGGCTTCTCTCCTCGCCCGACATGGAATCCGTTTTGAGGATGAATTCCAGAAGCATCCATCGCAGCCAAGCTCAAAAAACTCCGCGAGAAACGTAACGCCGTGGCGGGGGATAATAGTAAGGCCGCGCCGCCGCCCGCCGCTTCGCCTTCGGCGGATAATAGTAGGACGGCACGCTGTAATAGGAATAGCTGTTCCAGTAAGGCCGGCGTGCTGCAAGGCGTCGGCCGTCGGGCCCACGCACAATTGCCGGTCCGTACTTCGGCGTGCCGTGTACAACGATGCGGGTCATGGACTTCCCATGCTTTCCCACGAGCTTGTAGAGCGTTGCCGCGTTGGCCGGAGCAAGCCGCACGCAGCCATGCGAGGCCGGGCGGCCCAGCAATCGTGTGGCATACGTGGCGTGAATGGCGACGCCGCGGTGGAAGAAGATCGCGTGCGGCATCGGAGACCAGTCATACTGGCGCGAGTACCACATCCGCGACATCCAAGACGGGCTGAAGGTTCCCGTTGGCGTCCGATAGCCAGCCGCGGCCGAAGAAATGGCCCAAGTGTAGATCTCCTCGCCATTTTCTGAAACCGTCATGCGCTGGCTTGTGAGGTTGATGTCGATGTTGAGCGTGGGTTCGGGTGGCGGCGCTGGTGGCACCTCGGCTTTTTCGATTGCAGGGGCTGCAGGAACCGCTGCGGGCGCATTGGCATCAGTGGCAGCCGTAGTCGATGCAGCAGACGGCTCCGTTAATGGTGCCGCCACTCCCGGCATCTCCGCCGTCGCTTCTGGTGAGGGCGTGTTATCAGAGTTGGGATTTATGAGCAGAGGGCCAGGCTCGGCACTGGGAGCCTCGGCGGACCCCGGAGAATTTGTTTCTGCTGACGTCGCTTCAGTAGCGCCAGTCACAAGCGCCGGCTCGGCTTGGACGGCAGTCGCCCACGCCCAAGACGAAACGATCAAAACAGTTGCTCCGAAGACCCTCATCGGCTCGCTCCAAATTCGATTGGATGAATACGCAAGGTCTTCTACATCGCTCACGGATGCTGGATGTTTAACAACAGGCCCCCATGGGGACAATTACACGGATTCTCCCCGCTGCCAAACGTGAGTTGCAACACCAATCGTCAAATCAGGCGGTGACCTGGATCCGTGTTTTCTTCTCGCCGTGCTTCTTTACGAGCTCAAAGAGTTTCTCCGCATGCTTCGGAGCCAGACGCACGCAGCCATGGGAAGCCGCCCGGCCGAGGTACTTGACGTCTGTCGTGCCGTGGATCGCATAGCCATCCTTGAAGAAGATCGAATGCGGCATCGGCGCGTTATGCCATTGCTTCGAACGCCACATCTTGGTCATCCAGGTCGGCTTGAAGTTGCCCTTCGGCGTGCTGAAGCCTTTGCGGCCGGTAGAGACTTTCCAAGTGTACTTGAGCTTGCCATCGACGTAGACGTTCATCGTCTGCGAGCCCTTCTGGATCTGCACATCGACTTCTTTAGCCATTGCCTGCCCGCCA
>CAZSNH010000363.1:0-3517 GCA_964607855.1 uncultured Hyphomicrobium sp.
CGCCGCGGATGTCGATGCTGTAGGCAACAAGTACTTCTTGGTCAACTTCGATACCTCCGACGTGACATCCTACACCGTGCACCTCTCGAAGACCAACAGCGGTGAGGTGAACGCGACGGCTACGGCTTCCGTTGCCATGACGGCGGGCTCGCTGCTCGGATTCAATACCGTAGAGGTCGAAGCGAGCTCGGTCGTAGAGCCTCAGCACGAAGTTGTCATTACCGAGGAAGAGACGGCATCGACCGACAACGTGCCATGCATCCACGTTATGGACCAGTCCGGCTCGAACACCTTTGACATGCAGAACGGAGTGAACCTGGACGCATCGAGCTGCATCGTGCATGTCCGCTCGAACAAGAGCAGCTACGCCATGCGCGAGACGGGCGGCACGAACATCGAGTTCAAGCGCATCCGCGTTAAGGGAACCGGCACTTACTCTTCGGGGCTTAATCACGGAGACAGCGTCGTCACCAATAACTACGAGGTAACTGGCAACCCATATGTTTCCTCGGTCACTGATGTGGTTCAGAACATCGCTATCGGCGATTGCACGACCTCGAATACCGGCACCAGCTCGTCGCCGCTCGTAAAAACGGGCAGCGTCAGCCCCGGTACCTACTGCGGCAACGTGAAGTTCCAAAATGCCACGTTCGGCTCGGGGCTCTACATCATCAAGAGCGGCTCGGGCAGCACGAAGAACGGCAGATTGAGCTTCTCGGGCTCGATCGACGGAAGTGCCGGTGTCACGTTCTACCTTGCCGACACCAAGTCTCAGCTCGGAACCTATGACGTCTCCAGCGGCAGCGTCCTTACCGCGCCTTCCTCGGGTACGACACGCGGCCTTCTGATTTTCGAAGACAGCAATCGCGGTTCGAACTGGAGCTGGTCGCTCAGCACGAGCAACACCAACAGCTGGACTGGCCTCGTTTATCTGCCGAGTGCAAACGTAACGATGAACATCACCGCATGGCCCACCTTCAACGTGTCGATGGCAGCAAACCAGCTCGTGTTCAACAAGATCGAGGATATGTCTTGGACCCCGTACGCCTGGACGCCCTTCAACATGTCGTCGCCGATCACCCTCGCAGGTGAAAGCGACACCACCACCACAACCACTTCTTCCTCAAGCTTCACGGACATCTACCTCAAGCAATAGCTGACGCGGCGTACCGACGGCGAAGGGCAGAGAGCGATGAGCTTTCTGCCCTTCTGCTTTTGCACAGGAAGTGCGCAACGAAAAAGGGCCGCCGAGAGGCGGCCCTCCTTATTCAGTCGCGCCTATTTCTAGGCGGCTTCGACCCTTAAGGCCGTCAGCTTCTTATCCTCCTTCAAGTCCTTTTCCGGTCTCAAGGCGATGCCGATGTACCGGACGCGTCCTGCAATCCTTTCCTTCTTGACACCTAGCTCCGCGAAGTCGCGGCCAAATGTCGGTAGTGCCATTGGTTCTTTATTCTTGGTCTCACACCAAGCGCAGTAGTCCTCATATAGTTGGGTTGCAGTAACACTCGAACCGTCTTGGACTTCGATATTCTCCTTATAGAAGCGCTCCACATCGTTCTCTGGAGCCACGAGTCTTGGTGCAGGCGCCGGCTTGGCTTCCACCGACCTGTTGTCGTTGGCGCCTGAACGCGGCTTGGCAATTTGCGGTGCCGTGGGCTGTTGAGCCACCGGTGCCGCCACCGCTGCCGCAGCGGTGCTGATCTGCGCCATCCTCGGCGCAACGGGTGCCTGGCGATCATAGAGACGCCACTGGCTAAAGGCGATGAACATGCCAAAGCCCGAGCCAACCTCGAGAAGAAGAGCGATGAAGATAGTCATCGCCATCTGAACCTTCTCCATGTCGAGTCCGGTCAGCTTCGCAAGCACCGCCGCCTGAGGATCAGCTTCCGCCATCACGGTCGAACCGTTGACGAGCGAAAGCCGCGTTTCAAGGCCCGCAATGCGGTTCTCAAGCGCACGCGCCTGCTCAGCCGATGCGAGTTCGGCCGTCAGAGCATGGTACTGTTTACAGAAGTCCCGGCCCTGTTTGCCCGAGACCTCGACGCAACCCTTGGTCCAGACCCAAGGACGCTGGTTCTTTGCGCTGTCGATTTCCGCCTGAACCGTGGCCGTGGGGCGGTGTTGCGGGATCCAGCTCAACTGATCCTGAGCCCGCTTAAGATCGGCCCGAAGATCCTTGTAAGCCTGAGCCTCGACCGTCCGCTGGCCAGCGGTGTCGAAACGGTTGAGCGCCGCATGGCCGAGCGCGGACGTCAGCGAATATGCTGTGACGACCACCCAAACGACCGCCGATGCGGTCGCTTGCGACCACATTCGGTTTCGGATAGCGGCGAAGAAAAAGAATGGGGCGAGTGCCTTCAGGCAATCCGCAGCCGCGGAAGCCGCGCCGTAGATTTGCCCGTCAAACTCGGTTCTCCCAAGACTAAATCCGAAACGCCAATTCATGGCGGCTGACACAGCGAGCAAGATTCCCGCTGCAATCACCCCAAGTACGCCTAAGGCGTGTCTCATTTTGCCCTCTCCATTGAAAGGGCCGGCTCTCGAAGACGCCATACGAAACCTCTGACCGGCCTTGCGGTCTTGCAGATCCATCGGAGGCGGTATTGATATGAATCCGATCAGCTCGCACGCACAACCGACGTGACCGGATGTTCCGTTTGCCCTGGTTTCCTGAGCAGCCCGTCCCATCTTTTCCCTCGGGATCTGGCGTAAAACCGGCAATTGCATCATCCGACGCGAGTTCGAACTGACTTCCACACTGGAGCTGTTATGCATATCACTCATCGCCGCTCGACGAGCTTCTGTGCAAAACATCGGCACCATGCGGGGAAACAAGATTTGAACGCACTACGAGCCCCTCTGATGAGAAGTTAATGCGATTCGGATTGGCCGCATCCACCTTTTATTAAGGGAATCAGTCTCGTAGGATTCGTGATGCCGATGCGCATCACTTGTGGTCTCAACGCCGGACGACAAATCGTCCTCAGGTTATCAACCAGCGACGTGCAAGTTGTTCACCGGCGATCCCCAGAGCATCCTAATTTTTTTCACACCCTCTGCCTCATTCGTTCGAGCAATAGGGCTCCCCAGTGCCGGGGACGCCTGAGTCACACTTCGCTACTCTTTGAAATGCTCCAAAACGTTGAAAAAGATTGCTTCGATCGTTGGTTCAGGTTCGTTGTAACTGACCTAACAAAGAGGTACTATTACAAAAAAAAGAGCTGGACCCCATGTGGTCGGCACCTTCCCCTGTTCGGGTTGGCACCGCAGACGCGTTGTAAGTTTGCAGGGAGTGGGTTGTCATGCGTAGGTTGGCGGGTCTCTTCTTTTTCACCGCAGGGATAGCATTTGCGGTCTTTGCGTTCCTGCCCCAGCCGCACGACCGCGATCAGATCCTCAGTCAAATTACGGCGATCGCATCTGCACCTCCCGGTTATTTCGACGGAACCGACAACCAAGGCGGACTGGGACCAGCGCGCAGTTTCTCCCCGAAATTCCCGCTCGTTTCGTCGCGACC
>CAZSNH010000364.1:0-2438 GCA_964607855.1 uncultured Hyphomicrobium sp.
CAACGTGCGCCGGATGTCGGCGTGCTCGATGATGGGGCCCATTTCGCCTGGTCGCGAGGTCGAAGTTCGCCCTTGCCGGCGCTCGAGCGCATATCGCTGTGCGCGCTGTGTCGCCCGCTCAGCAATGGCCACGCCTTGCACGCCGACGGCAAGACGCGCGGCATTCATCATGACGAACATGGTGTTAAGGCCGCGGTTCTCCTCGCCGACCAGATAGCCGACCGCGCCGCCCTTCTCGCCGAACTTCATGACCGCCGTGGGGCTCGCATGAATGCCGAGCTTGTGCTCGAGGCCCGCACATACGACATCGTTGCGCGCACCCAAAGAGCCGTCCGCGTTGACGAGCACTTTCGGCACCAGGAAGAGCGAAATCCCGCGCGTGCCGGGCGGGGCATCGGGCAGCCGTGCGAGCACGAGATGGATGATATTCTCCGTCATCTCGTGATCGCCGTAAGTAATGAAAATCTTAGTTCCCGTGATCCGGTAGGTGCCGTCGGGATGGCGCTCGGCCTTGGTGGTGATGAAGCCGAGATCGGAACCGGCCTGCGGTTCGGTGAGGTTCATGGTGCCAGTCCACTCGCCCGAGACCATCTTCGGCAGGTAGGTGCGTTTCAATTCCTCGGACCCTCCGGCGTGCAGCGCATCGATGGCTCCCTGCGTCAGAAGCGGACAAAGACCGAAGGCGAGGTTCGATGAATTCCAGATTTCGCACGCCGCAACGGAGACGACTTCGGGCAGGCCCTGGCCGCCAAACTCCGCCGGACACGGCAGAGCGCTCCAACCGGCTTCAGCGAACTGCTTGTAGGCGTCCTTCCAGCCGGGCGGCGTTTCGACCTTGCCGTCGACGAGACGCGAACCGATGCGGTCGCCGATGCGATTGAGGGGCTCGAGCACCTCGGCGCCGAATTTTCCAGCCTCTTCGATGATGGCGCGGATCGTCTCCTCGTCGATGGCGCAAATGCCGCTCGCTACGAGGCTGTCGAGCCCCGCCGCGGTCTTGAGGGCAAACAGGATGTCGTCTACTGGAGCCTGATATGACATGTAGCGCGTTACCCTCCCGAGGGTTGATTCCCTCGCAGGGCCACATTACGGCCTCCGCTTTGGGGGTGCCAAGCACGAGATAGGATGAACTCACCTGTGACCATTGCCGCCTTCAGCGATGCAACGATCCGGCAGGCGGCCGAGCTTCTCCGGCAGGGGCGGCTCGTGGCTTTTCCGACGGAAACCGTCTATGGGCTCGGCGCCGACGCGACGAACGGGCTCGCCGTTGCCGCGATCTACGAGGCCAAAGGACGGCCGAGTTTCAATCCATTGATCGTCCACATCCCGGGCATTGCTCTCGCCGAGAAACTGGCGGTGTTCAATTCGCTAGCGCTCAATCTTGCGGCGGCGTTCTGGCCGGGACCTCTGACCCTCGTGCTGCCCCGGCGCGCCGAAAGTGGCATCTCGGAACTCGTGACCGCGGGGCTCGACACGATTGCCGTTCGCGTGCCCTCCCATCCCGCCGCTCTCGCGCTCCTCATCGCCGCCGGCCGTCCGGTTGCAGCGCCTTCGGCAAATCGGTCCGGACACGTGAGCCCGACACGGGCCGAACATGTTGAGGCCGATCTCGGCTCGAAAGTTGCCCTGATCATCGACGGCGGGGCTTGCCAACGCGGTCTCGAGTCGACGGTGGTAGCGCTCACGAGTGGGCGTCCGCGCCTATTGAGAAGAGGTGCGCTCCTCGTCTCCGACGTCGAGAAAGTCCTTGGCGCACCACTCGTGCGCGACTTGCACCGATACACGGGTCCCTCATCCCCGGGACAACTGGAGAGCCACTATGCGCCTGCGGCCCGGTTGCGGCTCAATGTGTCGCGGCCCGAAGCCGGCGAAGCCTTTCTCGCTTTCGGCCCCAGCGCACCGGAGGTGGCGGGTCCGATGTTCAACTTGAGCCCGCGCGGAGATCTCCTTGAGGCAGCCGCTAATCTTTTCGCTGCGCTGCGCAGCCTTGATGCGGCAGGCGCGCCGGCAATCGCAGTGATGCCCATTCCAAACACCGGCCTTGGCGAGGCGATCAACGACCGCTTGATACGCGCTGCCGCGCCGAGGACTTCTTAACAGCGCGACGAGCATCGGGTTCGGCAATCCATGCGCACGCGAAGACACGCCTGTTCGCTCTCGCCCGGGCAACGGATGGCCATGCATCGGGCCGCGCAGCTATTCCGGCAGGCTGGGCCCGGTGTGCCGTAAATCTTGCGCTCAAGACTGGAGCTATGGCCTGAGACCAACGCCATGCCAACAAGAGTGAGAACGGCAAAAAGCGCTATTCTCGTGCGCGTGAGCATCATTAACTCCATCCCGATCGGCGCCTTGTCGAGACATTGATTGGGGTTCGATGTTACCTTATCCCGCTCTCATGTTCACCTCATTCGGTCCGCGACGCCTGTGCCCTCCTTTAA
>CAZSNH010000364.1:2448-3480 GCA_964607855.1 uncultured Hyphomicrobium sp.
GTCAGATGCCACGTTACGCCGCCTGGCCGATATCGTTGGAGAGCAGAACGCTCTCTGCGATCCGGCGCGTCAGGCACCCTATCTCACGGAATGGCGGGATCTCTATCATGGCTCGACACCCATCGTGCTGCGGCCGGGATCGACGGAAGAAGTCTCGCGCATTATGGCGATTGCCCACGCCGAGCGCATTGGCGTCGTACCTCAAGCCGGCAATACGGGGCTCGTGGGCGGACAAATTCCGACCGGACCCGAAATCGTCCTCAGCGTCGATCGCATGACGCGCATTCGCGAGGTGGATAGGCAAAGGACCAGCATGACGGTCGAAGCCGGTGTCATACTCGCCGATGCCCATGCCGAAGCTGAAAAGCACGACAGGATCTTTCCGCTCAGCATGGCTTCCCAAGGCAGCTGCCGCATTGGCGGAAATCTGGCGACGAATGCCGGGGGCGTGCAGGTGTTGGCCTATGGCAATGCACGCGCGCTGACGCTCGGGCTCGAGGCCGTGCTTCCCGATGGCAGGATCTGGAACGGTCTCACGAATCTCAAGAAGGACAACACAGGTTACGATCTGCGAGACCTGATGATCGGCTCCGAAGGGACGCTCGGCATCATCACCGCCGCCGTTCTCAAACTCTTTCCTCGCCCGCACGAGCAGGTGACGGCCTTCGCGGGCCTTCCCGACCTCGATGCCGCGCTCGTCTTTCTCCGATTGGCACAGGAACACGCGGGCCCCGCGCTCACAGCCTTTGAATTCATGCCGGCCATCGCCATCGACATGGTCGTAATGCATATTCCGGGAATGCAAAACCCGCTTGCCGGCCGCTCGCCCTGGTACGCCCTGCTTGAGCTTTCGAGCCCACGGGCGGAGGGAGGCATGAATCGCGCGATGGACGCGCTCCTTGCCAGCGCATCGGAGAAAAGCCTCATAACGGACGCCACGATCGCCACTTCCCTCGATAGGTCGAGAGCTCTGTGGAAACTGCGGGAGTCGATTTCGGAAGCCCAGAAGCCGGAAGGCGGCAGCATCAAACA
>CAZSNH010000365.1:0-3429 GCA_964607855.1 uncultured Hyphomicrobium sp.
CAAGGCCTGGAGCGGTCGTGGCGAAAATGGGGGCACATCCGATAACCGGCAGATTGCGGCCGAAATCATTGGGCTGAGGGCGCGACTCGCGAAGCTGCTCGGCTACAGGACGTATGCCGACTATAGCCTTGCCGATACCATGGCGAAAACTCCAGACGCGGTTCGTGATCTATTGAAAGCCGTGTGGAAGCCCGCACTTCGCCGCGCCGCGGAAGAACGCGACGCGCTTCAGGCTCTTGCCCGCAGCGAAGGCGGAAATTTCCCCCTGGCGGCATGGGACTGGCGCTACTACGCGGAAAAGGAGCGCCGGGCCCGCTATGACATAGATGATGCCGAACTGAGGCCTTACCTCGAACTCAACAATATGATCGCGGCCGCCTTCGATACGGCGAGCAAGCTATTCGGCCTCAGGTTTCAGGAGATCGACGAGTGTCCGCGCTATCATCCTGATGTGCGTGTCTGGGAAGTGCGAAACAAGACGGGCGATCACGTCGGACTTTTCCTCGGCGACTATTTCGCGCGGCCAAGCAAGCGCTCCGGCGCCTGGATGTCGAGCTTAAGGACACAGCACAAACTCAAGGGCCACGTGCACCCCATTGTTGTTAATGTGATGAGCTTTGCGCAGGGAGCGGAGGGGAAGCCCACGCTGCTCTCGTTCGAAGAAGCGAGCACGCTCTTTCATGAGTTCGGACACGCACTCCACGGGTTGCTCTCAAATGTCACATATCCCTCGATCTCGGGCACATCGGTCACCCGCGATTTCGTCGAGCTGCCGTCGCAACTTTATGAGCACTGGCTCGCGCGGCCGGAGGTCTTAAAGCGATTTGCTCTTCATTACGAGACGGGAAAGCCGATCCCGGGGAAACTTCTTTCCCGTCTCAAAGCGGCGAAAATGTTCAACCAAGGTTTCTTGTCGGTCGAGTATGCGGCGTCCGCGCTTGTCGATATGGAGCTTCATGCCCTCGAAGATGTGAGCGGTCTCGACGTTACAGAATTCGAGAACCGCGTCTTGAAATCCCTCGGCATGCCTGAGGAAATCGTGATGCGCCATCGCATTCCGCATTTTATGCATATCATGGGCGGCTACCAGGCCGGCTATTATAGCTACCTGTGGTCGGAAGTGATGGACGCTGATGCTTTCGCCGCCTTCGAGGAAGCGGGCGACGTCTTCGATGCCAGGACAGCGCGGCGGCTCAAGACACATATCTATGCGGCAGGCAATAGCCGCGATCCAATGGAGGCCTACGTTGCCTTTCGCGGCAGACAGCCGGACATCAAAGGTCTACTGAAGAAACGCGGCTTGACGGCATAACGCAGCAATCTACTCTGCAAGGTAGGTTGCAGCGATGATCTCGCCATTCGAGTTGTCTTGAACGATGATGCCGAGTTCTTCGCTTTCGGGCCGGATTATGGAGGCGCTTGCGAGCTGCAGCGTTTTTGCAGATCCTTCCCAAACACCGACGGGCACCATCTCGCGCACGATGTTGAAATAGGTAAGCGTCTTGCCGCCGTTCTCCCCTCGCGTAACGCTGACATCAGCGCGTTTCTGTATAACGGCAAACCACACCGTATATTGCCTTGCCGCCGCGGCCGAAGGCCTGTTTCCGATCTCGATATAGAAGATGCTTTCGTGACGCCAAAATCGAAGGGCCGGGCTGTTCTCGGCGAGGTCCTTGCTGTGTTCATTGATGGCGGCTTCGATGTCGGACGAGTTCCAGCCTGTCGCGTGCGACTTGCCGTTGATCACCATTTGAGGCGTGTAGACCGAGCCCGTGCCCAAGGTGCGGGCATACCAGCGCTGACGCTCAGAGTTCTTCGGGCTCGCGAGCGTATCCTTCCAGCCGAGGTAATCCCAGTAGTCGACGGGGAGCGAAAGGGCCATAAGATCCTTCGCTTCGGCATATTTCCGAAAGAGCGCATCGGCCGGCGGACACGACGAGCAGCCCTGGCTCGTAAAGAGCTCGAGCACGGCTTTGATGGGTCTGTTCGTGCGCGCCTGCGGCACCATCTCACCGGCAAACGCCGCGACGGCGGAACTCATCAAAGCGATTGCTATAAGAAAGGTGCGAGCCGAAATCGTCTTTAACACGGAGACCACCGAATGCCGTTTTATTGGCTCCCATATTGCAACATTGTTGCGAGGTGGCGAGTCACGAATCTTTGAGCCCGTGAACTGAAACCCCGGGCCTGCTCAATCGTAGTTATTTTCTGCTAGACCTGCGGCCGCTCGTAGACCTAGGCGGCCGCGAGATTGCGCAGCACGTAGTGTAAAATGCCGCCGTTCTTGAAGTATTCGATTTCATCCAAGGTATCGATCCGGCACATAACTGGAATGGCAACCTTGTTCTTTTTGCGGTCGGTGATCTCCGCAATCATGCGCTGGCGCGGTTTGACGTTGGCGAGCCCGCGTATGGTTACCGTTTCATCTCCCGTTAGCCCCAGCGACTGCCAGGTCGTGCCTTCTTCCAGCATGAACGGGACGACACCCATTCCAACCAGATTGGACCGGTGAATACGTTCATAGCTTTGTGCGATTACAGCTTTGACGCCGAGCAGACTAGTGCCCTTCGCCGCCCAGTCACGCGACGAGCCGTTGCCGTATTCGATCCCGGCAAAAATCACGAGCGGTACCTTTTCTTCCGCATATCGCATGGCGGCATCATAGATCGCCATTTTCTCGGCAGAGGGATAGTGAATGGTCCAGCCGCCTTCGACAGTATTTCCTTTTTCGTCCTTCACCATGTGGTTCTTGATGCGGATATTGGCAAACGTGCCGCGCATCATGACCTCGTGATTGCCGCGCCGCGTTCCATACTGATTGAAATCGGCGACCGCGACGTTGTTGGCGATGAGATACCGGCCCGCCGGCGACGAGGCTTTGATGGAGCCGGCCGGAGAAATGTGATCGGTTGTGATCTTGTCTCCGAAGAGACCGAGAATTCGCGCGCCGACGATATCCTCGATCGGCTTCGGCTGCTTCGAGATGCCTTTGAAGTAGGGCGGGTTCTGCACGTAAGTCGACTTCTGGTCCCAATCGTACGTGAGGCCGGTACTCGACTGAACCTGTTGCCAGTTGTGATCGCCCCTGAAGACGTCGGCGTAACGGGCGGCAAACATCTCGCGTGTGATATTCTTGGCGATGAAGTGCTGAATCTCGTTCGCAGTAGGCCAGATATCCTTGAGATATACGGGTTGGCCATCCTTACCTTGACCCAATGGTTCGCGGGTGAGGTCTTTGCCGACCGTGCCGGCAAGGGCGTAGGCAACGACAAGGGGCGGGGATGCCAAGTAATTGGCTTGCACATCCGGGCTAATGCGACCCTCGAAGTTCCGGTTGCCGGAGAGCACGGCCGCGGCAACCAGTCCGTTGTCGTTGATGGTTTTCGAGATTTCGGGGGGCAGGGGTCCGGAGTTTCCGATGCAGGTGGT
>CAZSNH010000366.1:0-3421 GCA_964607855.1 uncultured Hyphomicrobium sp.
TGACCGGATATGTCAGTTCGGCGGCGTTTCTCGGGCAGATGATCGGTTCGCTGTGTGAAGAGAACCGTGAGCGCGCGGCTTCGTTCGACGATCGGCACAAGCACGGCGGCTGGCGTCGCCGGCACCGTGGCAAATGTAGGGCCAACCGCATCGGGATTGAGCTCGAAATCGCTCGGTCCCTCGAGAACGTTGGCGTGTGCAACGGGCTCGGGCGGGACGCGATGAAGCCTCTGCATGGCCAAGGCCCGAAATCCCATGCTCGTATGGGCCCGTTCTGGCGTCGTGTCGAACTCAGTCATGATGGGAGAATAGCAGGCCGTGGCCGCCGCCTCACCTCTTAGAAGTGCCTCATATGACAGACAAATATTCGCGCTATCCCGGGATGGCGCCGAATCGGGGCAACTTGTCCGCGTCCACCCCATCTAAGAGCGCCATGATTATGCGGCACTTGGTGTGGTATCGGACGCTCGAATTCTGAAGCTCGCTCAACAGAAGACGGTCAGAGGATGAACATAAACGTGCGCGCCCTGGCGGTCTGGGTTGTGAGCCTTCCGTTCTTGCTGGTGTTGGCGCATGCGGCCCAGGCTCGGGCCCCTGAAGCGTTTCTTGCGAAGCTGTCCTCTGAAGAACGCCACCAATTCGAGACGTGGCTTGCCGCACGCACCCATTTCAATCACCAGCTCGACAGTTATTGGCGCGCTGTCAATGAGAAGCGCGCGGTGCGCCGGCGAAAGCGCGGGACGGTTGCTTCGTTCACCCTCGACGATTATGTGATGACCTTCCCGCCGAGCTACACGGGGCCCGAGCTTGCCGCTCCCCTTGCCAAGCGCTGGGCCGACTACCAGGCCAAGGAAGAGGCCAAAGGCCCTCCTCCGCAGCCCAAGCCGGGACTGGAGGACTTTCTCGCACACGCGAAAACTCAGTATGGTTTTGTCCCCGAACGCATCCCGGAGCGCGAATTCAAGCGCCGCTACGCCAAAGAGGCGCTCGCGGCGGGGCTCACCAAAGATCAGGTGGTTCGCATCTATGCGCTCGAGACCAGCGGTCTTGGATCGGCCGACATGGTTGCCGGAATTCATCCCATCCGCAAGACGGGTACACCGATTTCGACGGCCATCGGATATGCGCAGCTCCTCGCAGCCAATACCATCAATGAGATTGCCAAGAGCGGCCCGAAATTCATCGAGCGCCTCAGGCATCTGGCACGGGAAGAGCCGCAGCGGGCGGAGGCCATTGCAGCCAAGATCGAAGCGCTCCGCAGTATGTACGCCACAGCGAAGTCGGTTCCGGATGATTGGGGACGGCAGACGGCGCTAGCAGCAACGCCGCGCGGTCTTGGCATGCACGCCATCAATCTCGATGCGGATATCGGTCCCTGGCTTCAGGTCATTAAGATTAAGGGATTGAAGACAACCGCCGAGCGCAAGGGTGTGAACAACCTCACGGGGGCCGAAATCGAGCTTATGAACCTCGCCGGACCGATGACCGGGCTCGAGATGATGCAGCCCGCAGGACGGCAAGCCCCAACAACCAACTTCTTCGAGCGCAATGCCTATGCCCGCAACACGATCGTCAGGGGCAAGACTGGCGAGCAGCTGCTCCTGGCGCTTGACGAGCGCATGAACGAGAACATGAAGAATTCCGGAGCGGTCGAGTTCGCAGCCGTGTTTGATGAGCTCATGGGGCTTGCACCTGCCCCCGTGCCGCGATCGGCTCGAGACGAGAGCGGCGTTCCGCAGCCCTTTGGCAATCAGTAGGATCTTCGTCGCGCCGAGACAATTGGTGATGGCCGGCTGCGGTCGAATTCCTCAGCTCCGGCCCCCGTCAGGCGCCGAGAGTGCGGGCGGCTATTCCGCGGCTTCGCGGGCCAGGAAACCGCCCGACTGACGCTGCCACAGATCCGAATAGAGACCGCCCCGGCGCACCAGCTCGGCGTGCGTTCCTTCCTCGACTATGCGTCCCTCATCCATGATGACGAGGCGGTCCATGGCGGCAATCGTCGAGAGGCGGTGCGCAATAGCGATCACGGTCTTGCCCGACATCAACGCCATGAGGCTTTCCTGAATGGCGGCCTCGACCTCTGAGTCAAGGGCGCTCGTCGCTTCGTCGAGCACCAGGATCGGCGCGTTCTTGAGGAGCACGCGTGCAATCGCGATGCGCTGGCGCTGGCCGCCAGAAAGTTTCACGCCCCTCTCTCCGACATGGCCGTAGTAGGCCTTTCGTCCGCGCATATCCTCAAGGCCGAGAATGAAGTCGTGGGCATGCGCTTTCTTTGCTGCCGCTATGGCGGCGGCCTCGCCGGCATCAGGACGCCCGTAGAGAATATTCTCAAGAACGGAGCGGTGCAGGAGCGACGTATCCTGGGTGACCATGCCGATCTGCGCACGCAGGCTATCCTGTGTGACGTCGGCGATGTTCTGGCCGTCGATCAGGATTCGCCCTTCCGAAAGATCGTAGAAGCGCAGTAGCAGATTGACGAGCGTCGACTTTCCGGCACCCGAGCGTCCGACGAGTCCTACCTTTTCGCCGGGGCGAATGTGGAGCGACAGGCCATCAATGACGCCGGCCGGCTTGCCGTCCCCTGCGAGGCGTGTTTTGCCATAGTCAAATCGGATGTTCTCGAAACGAACATCTCCGCTCTTGACGATAAGTGGAACGGCGCCGGGCTTGTCGAGAACCTCGTTCTCGCGGGCGATGGTGTCCATGCCTTCGTGAACGACGCCGATGTTTTCAAAAATGCCCGAGATGGTCCACATCACCCAGCCCGACATGGTGACGATGCGGATCACGAGACCGATCACGATGGCTATTTCTCCAACGGAAACCGAGCCCGTGCTCCAGAGGTGAATGGCAAGCCCGCTCGCGATGACGATCAGGAATCCGTTCATGACATAGAGGGCGAGGTCCATTCCCGTGATCAGGCGGAGCGAAGCCTGCCAACGCAACATTTGCTCGCTCAAGGCGGCCCGCGCATAGGCGTCCTCGCGTTCCGCGTGGGCAAAGAGTTTGACGGTCAATGCGTTCGTGTAGCTGTCGACGATGCGCCCCGTCAGCATGGAGCGGGCTTCCGAGGCTTCCGTCGAGCGCTGCTTGATGCGCGGCACGAACCACCTGAGCGCGAGAGTGTAAGCGGCAAGCCAGACCAGCAACGGCAGTACCAGGAGCCCATCAGCACTCCAGAACAGAACGATGGCGCCAGCAAAGTGCACAACCGCGTACCACAAGGCATCGATGAGCTGGACGATGCTTTCACGAAGAGCCGGGCCAGTCTGGATGATCTTGTTGGCGATGCGGCCGGCGAAGTCGTTTTGGAAGAATCCGAGGCTCTGGCGCAGAACGTAGCGATGGGTCTGCCAGCGAATACGGTTCGTGAAGGTCGTGGCGATCATCTGGTTCTTGATGAGATCATGCACGACCGAGA
>CAZSNH010000367.1:0-3410 GCA_964607855.1 uncultured Hyphomicrobium sp.
CGCCATAGCCGATGAAGCGCGCCTGCGTCTCGTTCTCGAGCATTTTGGGGGTCGTTCCGGACGAGACGAGGGAGTGAAACCCGGAGACGGCGCCGCAAGCAATGGTGATGAAGAGGAATGGGAATAGTGTTCCAGAGAACACGGGACCCGTACCATCGACGAATTTCGTCATCGCCGGCATCTTGAGCTCCGGCAACACGAAGATGATACCGAGGGCGAGACCGAAAATGGTACCAATCTTCAGGAACGTCGAGAGATAATCCCGAGGGGCGAGCAGGAACCAGACAGGAAGCACGGAGGCGACGAACCCGTAGCCGATCAGCATGAGAGAAAGCTGCTCGCCCGTGTAAGTGAAAAGGGGCGCAAGATCAGCGCTTTCCGCAACATCCCGCCCATAGATCAGAGAAAGCATGAGCAGCGTGAAGCCGATGATCGACATCTCGCCGATCCTCCCCGGGCGGATATAGCGGCCATAGAGCCCCATGAAGATCGCGATCGGCATGGTGGCAAAAACGGTGAACGTGCCCCATGGGCTTTGTGCCAAAGCCTTGACGACGACGAGGGCCAGAACGGCAAGCAAAATAACCATGATGGCGAGGACGCCGACGAGAGCCACTGCTCCAGCTACCGTCCCCATCTCGGCGCGGATCATGTCGCCGAGCGAACGCCCGTCCCTGCGGGTCGAAGCCCACAGCACGATGAAGTCCTGCACCGCACCCGCAAATACCACACCGGCCAGGATCCAGAGAGTGCCGGGCAGATATCCCATCTGAGCAGCAAGCACAGGACCGACGAGGGGACCGGCACCCGCAATAGCCGCAAAGTGGTGGCCGAACAGAACCCATTTGTTGGTTGGCACGTAATCAAGGCCGTCGTTGTAACGAACGGCCGGCGTCAGCCTTGCCTCATCGAGCTGAACGACATCGCGAGCAATGAACAGGCTATAGAACCGGAACGCAATGAGATAAACGCAGACCGATGCCGCCAGCAGCCAGATGGCATTGACCGGCTCGCCCCTGTTGATGGCAATCCCGGCCAGAGTGAGAGCGCCAAAAACGGCTAGCGCGGCCCATCCAAGCTTTGGCAAAATATTCGGCATCGCGATCGTCTCCGCAAATTTTCTAGGACCCCAAGAAGGCCATTGCAGTGAACCTATCTCGAATCCTGCTCAAGTCCAGAGTTGGCCGCTCCGTTCCCATCGCTCGTATCCGCCCGGAGCCGGGTACGGCTTCAAAAGCCACCCACTTCAGATTAGTCTTTGTGCGAGATCTCGCAAAGTTGGCTGAAGGTCGTTCTTATGGTGCAGAATGTCATTAAATTGAGCCGCCGTACGTTTCTTGAGGTGGCCGGATCGGCCGCCTTGATGGCGGCAATGCCGCCGTTGGCGGCCGCGGAGCCAGTGATGAAAAAGAAGATTGCAAAAAGCGGCGAACTGGTGCCCGCGATCGGTATGGGCTCGTGGGTTACATTCAACGTGGGGACAGACCCTGAGCTCCGTGCTTCGCGCCAGGCAGTTCTGCAGGCATTCTTCGATCACGGCGGCGCTGTGATCGACTCCTCCCCCATGTACGGCACATCCGAAGAGGTGATCGGATACTGTTTAAGGAACATCTCCAACAAGGAGGCACTCTTCTCCGCGACCAAAGTCTGGACCATATCGAAGTGGCTCGGGGTGCGTCAGATGTCGAATTCCGAAGCGCTTTGGGGAACGAAGCGCTTCGACCTGATGCAGATCCACAATCTCCTCGATTGGGAAACTCACCTCGAAACGCTCCTGGAGTGGAAAGAACAGGGCCGGGTACGTTTCATCGGCGTCACCACCTCGCACGGCCGGCGGCACGACGAGATCGAGGATATTATGCGCAAACAGCCGATCGATACCGTGCAGTTCTCTTACAGCATCTTCGACCGTGAGGCCGAAGAGCGGCTTCTGCCGGCGGCGGCCGAGCGCGGTCTCGGTGTCCTCATCAATCGCCCATTCGAGACGGGAATGCTGTTCGATCGCTACGGCAAAAAGCCCTTGCCGGAATGGTCCAGTGAGATCGGTTGCGCGAACTGGGCTCAATTTTTCCTCAAGTTCGTCATTTCCCATCCCGCGGTCACATGCGCCATCCCGGCGACCTCGAATGTGCCTCACATGATCGAAAACATGGGTGCGATGATAGGTCCAATGCCGGACGAGGTGATGAGGAAGCGCATGGTTCAGTACGTGGATAGCCTCTGATTACCAAAGCCTTCCGCAAACAGACGCCAAGAGTGACGGATCGTCCATGCTGCCTTATACGTCCGAGGTCTTTTTCTCGCTCTTCGAACAGTATTACCGCGCCATCTGGCCCGCCCAATGGATCGCTTCTGCGCTTGCATTCGCGGCCACTTGGCTGACGCTCAAGGGAAGTGCCAGCAGCGGCCGCATCGTATCTGTGATCCTCGCCCTTTTCTGGCTCTGGTGCGCGGTCGTCTACCATCTCCTCTTTTTTACGAGCATCAACTTCTGGGCCTTCGGTTTCGCGGCGCTCTTCCTTATCCAAGCCGTGCTCTTTCTAGTGGCGGGCGCGATGGGTGGACGTCTCTCCGTCGACGCGACAGTGACCAACGCCTGGAAAGCCGGTCTCGCGCTCATGATTTATTCGCTCGCCGTCTATCCGGTGGTGTCCTGGGCCGCCGGGCACATGTATCCACAAATGCCGCTCGTTGGCGTTGCCCCCTGCCCGACCGTCATATTCACACTCGGATTCTTGCTCTCAACTCGCCCACCCGCATCGATTGGTTTCTATGCGGTGCCGGCGATCTGGGCCATCATTGGAGGAAGTTCAGCCTGGTTCCTCGATATTGTCGAGGATCTCTCGCTCATTGCGGCCCTGGTCCTCTGCATTACTCTTCGGCCGCGCGATTAGCCTTCTGCGAGAACGGACCTCAGATACCGCCCATAGTCGTTCTTGGCATAACGATCGCTGATAAGGCGTTCGAGATCCGCGGCCGTGATAAACTTTTTCCGGAAGGCGATCTCTTCCGGCACGGCAATCTTTAAGCCCTGACGCTTTTCAATGGTCGCCACGTAGCTTGCAGCCTCGAGCAGACTGTCGGGCGTTCCGGTGTCGAACCAGGCGAAGCCGCGCCCCATCATCTGAACGGAAAGCTGGCCGCGTTCTAGATACGCGTTGTTGATCCCCGTAATCTCAAGTTCGCCACGCGCCGACGGCTTCAGGCCTTTAGCGATTTGGATGACGTCATTATCGTAGACATAAAGGCCGATAACCGCCCAATTCGATCGTGGCAGAACGGGCTTTTCCTCGATCGAGACAACACGTGCATCGGAATCGAACTCGACCACACCATACCGCTCCGGATCAGCAACTTGATGCGCAAAAACAAGCGCCCCCGGCTTCGGGCGGACGGCCTCTTGCACAATC
>CAZSNH010000368.1:0-3386 GCA_964607855.1 uncultured Hyphomicrobium sp.
ATTCCGATCATTACATCACAGGCGGCCGCGCCAGGAACGGCAAACTCACGGTGCATCACGTGGTCGTGCGCCGCGAGCGCGTCGATAAGCTGGTGTCGGAGATTGAAGGCCTGGGCCTTAAGCTCGCAGCAATTGATTGTTTGTCCGAGGACGGGGCTTCAGCCCTGCCGATCAATTTTTTAGCGGCCCAGGTGGACGCTGCCAACGTGTCTACTCAGGGGCGGACGAGCCGCACGCTTCTTGCACTCGCCGGGATCTTAGCCGTGTCGGCGGCATATATATCGATATCCCGGCACGAGGAGGCCCTTTCTGAATTGAAGGCGGCCACACAAGCTGCTCGCACAAAGTTGCAGTCGGTGCAGCAGGCGGTTCAAGCCGAACAAGAAGCAGAAAGGGACTTCAATACGCTCGCGACGCTGAAGTCTGAGAGCGTATCTGCTCTGCAAGTCCTCGATAGCGTCACCCGGCTCGTTCCCGATTCGGCTTGGCTCACGGATTTGCGCATTGATGCCGGTGTCATCGAAATATCGGGCCAATCCGAGAGCGCCGCACCGCTCATTTCCGCCTTCGAAAACTCGGGTGCCTTCGAGGGAGCCGCCTTTACGGCCCCTGTAACACGTGATGCCGATGGCAAGGAGCGCTTTGCCATCAAGATGCGCATTAAAGGCAGGCGTGTGGTGAGCGCACCATCAGGGGAGGGGCCGGCACCGCGATGACCGTCTTGCAGAAAATTCTAAGTAAGGCACTCGCGCTCGCCGTTCTGGCTGCCGTCGTGCTCGTCGTCTTCGCATTTATCGTCGAGCCTTTTGTGACGAGATCGCGCGAACTGAGCGATGAGATCGAAGCAGAGCGCGCGTTACTGGGACGTCTGCAATCGGCCTCTCTCCCGGGCTTAGCGACGAAAATGCCGGGGAAGAGAGCCGCCGTTGATCATGGCGAGGTCTTTCTCCCAGGGGGAAGCGACCCACTTCGGCTGGCATTCCTGCAGTCACGGCTCGGTAAGGTTGCGAGCGATGAAGGCGCGGTTTTGAAGAGCGTCAGAAACCTGCCCGTCCGGGACCGCGAGGGCCTTCGTCTCCTCGGTGTCGAAGCACAACTGACGGCCTCGATCGGGCAGTTGCAACGGATTCTCTACGCGCTCGAAGGCGATGAGCCGTACCTCTTCGTCGATGCGATCCAGATTTCACCCCCGCCTCTGGTCTCTCAGGCCAATCCGGATCAAGGACAGAACCTCGACGTGCGATTGGGGCTCTTTGGCGCCGCGACGGGCAAGAAGAGTTGAAACCATGGCCAAACGGATGCGCCCATCATCGAATGTCGCACTTGCCGCCCTGGTGGCGTTGCTCGGTTATCTCAATTGGTATGCGTGGGAAGTGCCGATCGAGACGGCGCCGATCAGCACTGGCGGGACGGATCAAGCTTCGGGGCAACCTGATGCAGAGAAGAAGCCACCACAGATTGCAAAGCGCTCGCTCTCCGAGTTCTCGGAAACGATTGCCCGGCCCCTATTCCATCCGTCGCGACGGCCGATTACTGTCGAGGCCGCACAACAGCCCCCCGCACCCGAGCCTCCGCCTGTGCCGGAAGCCGAGGCCCAAGAGCCATCGGGGTTGAGTCTCGTCGGGCTCATGGTCGCTGGAGAGAAAGGCCGCCGCGCGCTCATTCGGCCCGAGGGCGAGGCCTACGGTACATGGGTGGAGGAAGGCGGAAAGATCGCCGGCTGGGAACTTACCTCCATCTACGATGATCGCGTTTTCATCGAAAAGTCGGGCCGTCAAGAAGAACTCGTTCTCGACAGGAACACGCCCAACTGAGAGCAGGCCGTGTTTCGAACCAAGTGACGGACAATGGTCGAATCGACTTCGGCCCATTTCGCCCTTCAGGAACGCCATCCGATGTGTCGAATCCGTATACTGATGAAAAAAATATGAAGTTCCTACCCCGCCTTTTGGAGTTCTGGGGGCAAACCACACGTGAACTCCGCATAGTCCGACCGACTCATATTTAGCTCACCCTTCAAGATTGGACGCCCACTGCCTTGACGGTGGTGGGTGATGGTGATCATGTCAGGCCTTGCAGGGTACCGAAAGCATTTGGGGATGTCGGTAATCGCAGTCGCGAACGGGCGGAAGCGAAATTGGCCGCGTTTGGTGTACGCTGTGAGCGTTATTCTCGCGGCAGTCTTTGTCACGGCCTGTACGCTCCCCAACGAGCAACTGTCGTTCCCTGGGCCGATCACCGGCGCCGGGCCGTCGGGGGGCATCACGACGGGAGGTGTCGGCAAATCGGTCCCGCTCGGAAACCCCGCCGATCCGGAAGCAGCGCGCCCGCGCTCGTATCCGGGAGATACCGGCTTCATCAACGCCTCAAAATTCACACCGACCCGCGCCACGGCGTCCGCAGGTGAGGGCGGAATAACGCTCGATCTCGTCAACGCCAGTCCGGCCGAAGCCGCAAAAGCCGTGCTCGGCGACGTACTGGGCGCAAATTACGTGGTGAGTGACAAAGTCAAGGCCCCGATCACTCTCAAAACCGCTTCACCCGTCAGCCAGGCCGATCTCCTGCAGATTTTCGAAGCGGCCCTGTCGGTGTCGGGTGCCGCGCTCATTTCCGACGGCGCGGCCTATAAGATTGTGCCCATCGAGGAGGCGGCACTCACAGGAAAGCCGGTGCGCACCATTGGGGCTCCCGGCCGGCGCGGTCCGGGTCAGGTCACTGAAGTTGTGCCGCTCAAATTCGTTGCTGCGGCCGAGATGGAACGCATTCTGCGCTCGGTGGCTCCCCAGGGGGGGATTTCCCACGTCGATAACTCGCGCAATCTTCTGATGCTGACGGGCACGAGTGCCGAATTGCAGACGATGGTCGAAACGATCCGCATTTTTGACGTCGACTGGATGAAAGGCATGTCGTTCGGCATTTATCCGGTCGAGACGAACGATGTCGAGGCTATTGCCAAAGAGCTCGACACCGTGTTCGCGAACGACAGCGAGAGCCCCACCAAAGGCATGGTCAAGTTCGTTCCCAACGCTCGTCTCAAGGCAATTCTCGTCATCACGTCGAGACCGGCGTACTTGAAAAAGGCCGAGACATGGATCAACCGCATCGACATGATGGGGCGAGCCACCGAGAAGCAGGCCTTTGTATATCACGTCCAGCACCGGCCCGCCCATGAGCTCGCACAGCTTCTCCAAAAGCTCTACTCGCCGCGTCGTCAGGCGACGGCAACCTCGACGCTTTCTACGAGCGGTGTGACGACCACGGGTGCCATTTCCCAAGGCACAGGTGGGGAAGCTTTCGGGCCGGAAGCACCGGCTCCGATCCCGACGCAGTCCCCCATCAGCGGTGGACCGCAGCCGCTGGCACCACAAGGGCCCATGACAACAACA
>CAZSNH010000369.1:0-3383 GCA_964607855.1 uncultured Hyphomicrobium sp.
CCCGTGCTTGCAGAAAACCTCACCGGACTTGCCCGCGTGGTCCGCGCCTATGCGCTGCCCGCGATGGAGAACGTCGCCCTTTGGCATGAGCGCGACATCTCCCACTCCTCTGTCGAGCGCGTCATAGCCCCCGATGCCACGGTGACCCTTGACTTTGCCATCCACCGCCTCGCTGGCGTGATTGAGAAGCTCGTGATCTATCCGGAGAACATGAGGAAGAACCTCGATAAGCTTGCCGGGTTGCATAATTCCCAGCGTGTCCTGCTGGCGCTTACTCAGGCTGGCGTTTCGCGCGAGGACGCCTATGCCATGGTTCAACGCAATGCCATGAAGACGTGGGAAGACGGCAAGGATTTCCTCGCCGAGCTGAAGGCGGATAAGGAGGTCACGTCATGGATTCCCGTCAAGTCCCTCGAGGAAATGTTTGATCTCGCCTACCATTTCAAGCACGTCGATACGATCTTCGATCGCGTCTTCAAGAGGGGCTGAGAGCATGTATGAAGTTATCGGCAGCCCGAAAACGCGGGCCTTCCGCGTGATGTGGATGCTGCACGAACTGGGAGAGCCCTACAAGCTCACTTCGATCCCGCCCCGTGACGAGCGCCTCAAGAGCATAAATCCCTCCCGCAAGGTACCCGTTCTTAAGGACGGCGAGGATTATGTGATCGACTCAGTCGCCATCTGCCAGTACCTCGCCGACAAGCACGGACAGCTGACGTTCAAGGCCGGCACCATCGAGCGAGCTCATCAGGACAGCTTCACCCAATTCGCCGTCGATGATGTCGAGCTGCCTCTCTGGGTCCACGCTAAACACACCTTCGCCATTCCAGAAGAGTACCGGGTCCCCGACGTCAAGCGGGCCTGCATGTACGACTTCGGCCGCGCGATGGAGGCGCTCTCTCAGCGCCTAGGAGAGAAGACCTACGTGATGGGTGACATCTTCACCGTACCGGACCTTCTATTGGGACACGTGGGCGGCTGGGCCATGAGTGTCGGCTGGACAATTGCTGAGGGCAACGTCAGCCGCTACATCGCCCGTATCCGAGAGCGGCCCGCCTTCCAAGCGGCGCTGGCCGAGCGTCAGAAGACTTGAGCGATACATCTCTTAATTCCCGCAGCAGGCTTCATGAAGACCAGTGACGTTGAGATCCTGATCGTGCCCGGATGGTCAAGCTCTGGCGACGACCATTGGCAGAGCCGCTGGGAGCGCAATCTGAGGACTGCGCGGCGCGTCGAGCAGGACGACTGGATCCGTCCGAAAAAGGCCCAATGGACCGATCGAATCTTGCTGGCGGTTGCCGAGGCGCGCCTGCCGCCGGTTCTCGTCGCTCACAGCCTCGGAGTTGCTGCCGTGGTGCACGCGGCCAAGCGCATTCCAAAGGGTCTCGTTGCGGCCGCTTTCCTCGTTGCTCCCGCCGACGTCGAGAATGCCGATAAATGGCCGATTACGCTCGGAGAGACCTTTGATCTTGAGGGAAGCGGCTTTGCACCGTTGCCACAGGTCCCGCTTCCCTTTCCGTCGACGCTCGTCGCTTCCGCCAGCGACCCCTACTGCACGCTCGAAAGGGCAAAGTTGCTTGCTAAGGCGTGGGGCTCGAAACTCGTCGAAGCGGGTGATGCCGGTCACATCAACACGGCCTCCGGTCACGGGCCGTGGCCCGATGGTCTTCTGCACTTTGGCGGGCTGCTGCGCCGGATTGACGGCTGAGCCCAGCGATACGGTCGGGCCTCATGAGCTGCCGGGCGAGCCGTTCTATTTTTTCTCGAGTTCAGAGACAGCCTTTGACAGGGCAGCTCCCATAAATGCGCGGATCTCACTGTCGGCGATCTTGAGACCCTTGGCTGCGAGGTCTGCTTTCACCTTGCGGAAGACATCGTCATCGCCCTTCTCGGCAAGATCGGCTTTGCGCACGTCTTTGATGTAGGCTTCAAGCGATTCTCCTGTGAGACCCATTTTGGCACCCGCCCATTCTGCGAGAGCTCGATTGCGCCGAGCCTCGGCCTTGAATTTCAGGTCCTGGTCCATGGCGAACTTCTTCTCAAAAGCCTTCTCACGCTCATCGAACGACGTCATTTCCATCTCCACTTGAGATTGTTCTTCGTTTGTTTCAACCCTTTCGGGTTGTAGGTGGACCCGTAGGCCACGCGTTTTGCGGCGAGGCCTAGCCCGGCATGCCCCACAAATCAACGGCTTGTGAGTGTCGTGAACCAAGAGGCACGATGCGGCCTCGTTTACATTGTCTCGCATCCCTCATTCCGCTAGTGTTTACGGCAAGCTTTTCAAAGCGCAATCCGGCCAGTTGCCACGCGGTGTTCGAGGGAAAACACGCTGCAAAATCAAGGGCTCGGCGCGAGGCTCGGAGAGGCACCTATCCAGAAAATATGTACGAGATGAGCGTGATCTTCAAAGGACCAGGATCGATGAACAAGCGGCGTCGGATCTACGAGGGCAAGGCAAAGGTTCTTTACGAGGGACCGGAGCCAGGAACCCTCATTCAGCACTTCAAAGATGATGCGACGGCCTTCAACGCTAAGAAGCACGCGCTCATCGAGGGTAAGGGCGTACTCAACAACCGGATCTCGGAATACATCTTCCAGCGGCTCGGCGAGATCGGTGTTCCAACCCATTTCATCAAGCGCCTCAACATGCGCGAGCAGTTGATACGAGAGGTCGAAATTATTCCGCTCGAGGTCGTCGTTCGAAACGTCGCTGCCGGCTCTCTGGCAACCCGCCTCGGGCTAGAGGAAGGCGCGCCGCTGCCGCGCTCCATCATCGAGTTCTATTTCAAGGCCGATAAGTTGAATGACCCGATGGTTTCGGAAGAGCACATCACGGCATTTGGCTGGGCAACGCCGCAGGAGCTTGACGAGATCATGCAGCTCGCGCTGCGGATCAACGACTTCCTCGTCGGACTTTTCCTCGGCATCGGCATCCGCCTCATCGACTTCAAGATCGAGTTCGGCCGCCACTACGACAACGATCAGGTACGCATCATTCTTGCTGATGAAATCAGTCCCGATTGCTGTCGGCTGTGGGACATCACCACCTCCGACAAGCTCGACAAGGATCGCTTCCGGCGCGATCTTGGCGGCGTGCTTGAAGCCTACCAAGAGGTAGCGCGCCGCCTCGGTGTGCTTGCCGAGAACCGGCCGCCAAAGGGAACGGGGCCCGTGCTTGTTGCCTCCAATCCCGTCAACGGCAAGCCGAACTAGAAAGCCTCAAGCCGAGATCAAGCTAAGGATAGGCTCGCTGCAGAGTGGGCTTGCGCATCAAGGCAGGCGCCTGCCTGCAAAACGCGGGCGCGGGCGCTTACGTCGGCATGGGCCTGTGAGTGGCGATCGACTGCGCCGTGATGGCCCTCACGTTGACCTTTGTCCGCTCA
>CAZSNH010000370.1:0-3338 GCA_964607855.1 uncultured Hyphomicrobium sp.
GTCCGTGAGCCGCGCAATGCCCCATTTGAGGGCATTGTTGGCGCCGAGAAGCGACTTCAGCTTCGACACGATGCGACGCTCTTTCGCGAGGTCAGGCTTTGCGATGACATCCGCCACGTCGCCCTTCAGATGTCCGAGGCGTGCCAATCGCAAGAGACCGATGAGTTCTCGCCAAAGGATGACAGCTGCCGAGAGGACAGCCAATCCGGCGAGCGCGGTTGCGATCCAGCCAATCCAGTCCTGGCGAGCTAGGGCGTCGGAAACAAAGCGCGTAAAGGCGAGGCCGGCAGCAAGGGCGGCAAGGCTTGCGATGGCCGAGAGAAACATCAAGCCCCAGCGGAAACCGCGCTTAAGGTCGGAGGCCGTGGGACGGCGAATTTGTGGTTCGCCACGTTCCGAGGGAACTGCACTTGCCGGCGAGCCACTGGTGGGTCCCGCCTGCGACACGACCTTCGGGTCGTCAGGGCTGAAAGTTCGAGGTTTTCGGGGTTCCTCGGCATTTGTCATGCGAGCCAGTCTCCTATGAGAAAGTCGATGGCGCGGTCGAACCGGATATGAGGCACCTGCGGAACTTCTCCGAGTGACGGCGCGCTCCTCAAGCGGGGCGGACGAAAGCGCACGAAGGTTGCGGCACCCGATTTCAGCCAAGCGCCGCCCGACTCCAGTACGCGCTGAGGGTCGGTCGGCAGATCGCCCGGGAAGACGATGGCCTCACGGTTGCCGTCGAACACCTCGCCACCGATGGTTTCGCCTGGCAGTGGAACGCCGGCGATACAGTGAAGCACATCTTTGCCGTCACGAACTTCCGCTTCCCGGGTTGCCCGCAAGGCTGCAATAGCGAGGGTTCTAATCTCAGCTCCCGCCGAGACGGAGCGCAAACAAGCTCGGTCGGTCAAGAGCTTCAGAATGGCCTCGAGGCGGTCGTGATTGTGATGGTGTAGGTGATCGGCCTTGGTGGCTGCGAAAAGAACGCGATCGATACGCGGCCGGAACATCGCGGATAGCCACGAATTGGCACCCGGCCGAAACGCCTTCAAAGCGAGGAAGAGCGCATCTTCGAGATCGTGGACGGCCGACGGGCCGGCATTGAGCGCGCTCAACACGTCTAGGAGCACAATCTGGCGGTCAAGGCGGCTGAAATGCTTGCGAAAGAAAGGCTTTACGACATGAGTCCGGTAGCTATCGTAGCGCCGCTCGAGCATCGCACGGAGTTGGGCATTCTGATCGAGAGGCGAGCCGGCCTCGAGCGGAAAGAAGGTGAGGAGGGGGGAGCCTTCGAGATCGCCGGGCAGCAGAAACCGGCCCGGCCCCAGCGTGGCAATTCCGGCCTCCGCACTGCGCGCGGCCAAGAGATGCTTGGTGAAAAGTAAGGCGCCTTCAATGGCGATCTTCTCGGCCGGCTCGCCCTCGGAGCGCGGCTTATGGAGGAAAGTGATGAAGGCTTGCGTATCAGGAAGTCTGGATCGCCGATGTACGGCGGCAAGGGCACGCGCCGACCACTGCGGGTAGCTTTCGCCAAGAAGCGCAAGGTCGAGTAGCCATTCTCCAGGGTAATCGACGATATCGATGTTGAGTTTTCGCAGCCCAAGCATCCGCTTCACGCGGTTCATCGGGGCATAGGTCAGCACGATGCGCAGCTCGGAAATCTGGCGCGTGCTCTGAGGCCATTCGGGCGGCGTTTCGCCAAGCCGTGCCAAGTGGGCCTCGTAATCGAAGCGGGGAACCTCGTCGTCCGGCTGGGGCTCCAGGTGGGCGCTGATGAGGCGCCCCTCGGCATAGACCGGCAAGAACGGCAAGCGGGCCCCTCCCATGAGTCCGCGAACGAGCGCGGTGATGAAAACCGTTTTGCCGGCTAGCGATAGTCCGGTCACGCCGAGCCGGAGGGTGGGCGTCCAGAGCGAACCCAAAGTGCTCGAAGCTGTAAGGGGTGAAAATGACAAAGGGGACCTCGCAGGGTCCCCTAGTTAAGGTTTGGTAAGGCTCAGGGCAAGTCGCGCCACTGCAGAAATCGCGCTGCCAGCCTATCAGCTGTAGAGCATCACGAAAATGCCGGCACCGATGACAGTAAGCCCCATCAGAAGGATCGCTCCCGAGCGGAAGTATTCGGCCATGACACGGTCTCCAAGACAGAGGGCCAGTTACATGGCCTAGAATACGCAGAAACCTGTGAACCGGTTCTGAAGAGAGAGTTCATCTGCCGTTCAGACGGTTGCCCTCTTTCTGCCGGGTGCCAGCCCGGTTTTGGGCACGGCTCAGCCATGATCGCGCGAATTGGAACGTTGCCTGCCTTACCTGGCGGCTAGTCACCGCTTCGACGCGACATGAAGGCTAAGCGCTCGAAGAGATGCACATCCTGCTCGCTTTTGAGAAGCGCGCCAGCGAGCGGCGGAATGAGTTTTCGATTGTCTTTTTCGCGAAGCGTTTCGGGACTGACATCCTCATTGAGCAGGAGTTTCAGCCAGTCCAGGAGTTCCGACGTCGAGGGTTTCTTCTTGAGGCCTGGAACCTCGCGAATTTCATAGAAGAGGCGCAAAGCCTCTGACACGAGGCGGGCTTTGAGTCCCGGGAAATGCACGGCGACGATCCGTTTCATGGTCTCGGGATCGGGGAACTTGATGTAATGGAAAAAGCAGCGGCGCAAAAATGCATCCGGCAGCTCTTTCTCGTTGTTAGACGTGATGATCACGACGGGCCGGTTTGCGGCCTTGATGGTCTCGCCAGTCTCGTAAACGAAGAATTCCATACGATCGAGCTCCTGTAGGAGGTCGTTCGGGAATTCGATATCGGCCTTATCGATTTCGTCGATGAGCAGCACGGGGCGCTCGGGCATGGAGAAGGCCTCCCACAACTTGCCCCGTTTAATGTAATTGCGGATGTCCTTGACGCGCTCGTCACCGAGCTGGCCGTCTCTCAGGCGGGAGACCGCATCGTACTCGTAAAGGCCCTGTTGAGCCTTGGTGGTAGATTTGATGTGCCACTCGATGAGCGGCATGGAGAGTGCCTTTGCAACCTGAAGGGCAAGAACTGTTTTTCCGGTGCCGGGTTCACCCTTGACCAGGAGCGGGCGTTCCAACGTAATGGCCGCGTTGACGGCGACTTTGAGATCGTCGGTCGCGACAAACTCAGGGGTACCCTGAAACCTGCCAGCCTTCTGCACCACAGCCCTCTTTCCTCACTCAAAAAAACAACAGTAGGTGTGCAACCCTTTCGGGGCAAGGAGCGAGGCTGGGCTGAAATTATTGCGTCGCGCCATGCGGGTTTGTGCAGCAGCAGGGTGCAGCCCGAAGGCCCATCGTTATTTGTTCATTGATTTAAGAGCCTTGACATATACACGTTAA
>CAZSNH010000371.1:0-3334 GCA_964607855.1 uncultured Hyphomicrobium sp.
GCTTGCGGGCGATCGGGCTTTCCGTCTTTTTTGTACGCCGAAAGCCTCCTCGCGCAGGTCAGACGACCACGATATCCTCACGGAACGTGCTCGCTTCCATTTGCGAACCGCGCGATGGGAGAAGATCGCGACCACCGAGGGCGCGGTGCAGGTCTTCATTCTGGAGCCCGAGGCAAATGCCCGCGCCAAGAGCGCGCTCATTGCTCATGGCTGGACGAGCGAATCATCCTTCATGATGGTGATCGCAGAGCAGCTGCGACGCGCCGGTTTTCGCGTTGTGCTGTTCGACCAGCCCGCGCATGGATATACAGTTGGTGATCGCGCGAGCCTCATCGATTGCGCCCGCGCGTTGCTCGACGTTGCAGAAGCGGCGAGGCCGATCCATTACGCGGTGGCTCATTCCATGGGTGGCCTTGCGACACTGCTCGTAGGAGAAGGCGGCCCTCCCATGCGCACTTCCTATCCCTTCGAGCGCTATGTCCTCATCGCTTGTCCCAATGCCTTCACAACCGTCGCCCGGGAATTCGGAGAAGAAATCGGATTATCGGCGCCGGCCCAGCGGATTTACGAACGACACCTTGAGCGTATCGCTCACCGTACCATCGCAAGCTTCAATGCTGCCGACATGCTCAAAGCGACCGGACGAGCGGCCCTCGTTCTCCACTCACATGACGACGAGGATGTCGCCTTCTCCTGCGCGCAAGAGATCACCCGGGCGTGCGCTGGTGCAGAACTCAAGGATTTCAGTGGCCTCGGCCACCGCAAGATCCTTTACGCCAGCCCGGTTGTGCGTGCCATTATCGACTATCTGAGCCGCCCCTGAAGCCCCAACTTTCAAACGCCACAATGGCGCAGGGACTCCCGAAATGCCCGCTGCGCCGCTATATGAGGGCAGCCAATCCCTACCGTTCCGCCACATGAGAGAAGGCCCGCCCTATGACCACTCCGAAGCACGCGAAAGTCATCATTCTGGGATCGGGTCCCGCGGGCTATTCGGCGGCCATTTACGCCGCACGCGCCATGCTGAAGCCGCTTCTCATCCAGGGCAACCAACCCGGTGGACAGCTCACGATCACGACCGACGTCGAGAACTATCCCGGCTTTGCCGACGTGATCCAGGGCCCGTGGCTCATGGAGCAGATGAAGGCGCAAGCCGAGCACATGGGCACGGAGATACTCTTCGACCACATTTCGAAAGTCGACCTCAAACGGAGGCCGTTC
Organism: uncultured Hyphomicrobium sp.; assembly: GCA_964607855.1. GTDB lineage: Bacteria > Pseudomonadota > Alphaproteobacteria > Rhizobiales > Hyphomicrobiaceae > CAZSNH01. The sequence continues at coordinate 1,222 of CAZSNH010000371.1, forward strand.
CGGCTGGAAGCGGACTCGGGCGACATGTTCACATGTGACGCACTCATCATCTGTACGGGCGCCCAGGCACGCTGGCTCGGTATTCCTTCCGAAGAGACCTTCAAGGGTTACGGAGTCTCGGCGTGCGCCACGTGCGATGGCTTCTTCTATAAAGGCAAAGAGGTGCTCGTCGTGGGGGGCGGCAACACGGCCGTTGAGGAAGCACTCTTTCTCACCAACTTTGCCAAACGCGTTACAGTCGTCCATCGCCGCGACAGTTTCCGCGCCGAGAAGATTATGCAGGATCGCTTGTTCAAGAACCCCAAGATCGAAGTCATCTGGGACAGCACAATCGAAGAAATCTTGGGCACGCCCAATCCGAAGTCCGTCACCGGCGTCATGATCAGGAATGTCAAATCGGGCAAGGTCACCGAGCGCGCCGTCGAAGGCGTGTTCATTGCGATTGGACATGCCCCCGCGACCGAACTCTTCAAAGGACAGCTCGAGATGAAGCCTTCCGGCTATCTCATCACCAAACCCGATAGCACGGCGACATCGATCCCGGGCGTTTTCGCAGCCGGCGACGTCAAGGACGACGTCTTTCGGCAGGCTGTTACGGCGGCCGGCATGGGCTGCATGGCCGCGCTCGAAACCGAGCGCTTTATCGCAGGCCACGCGAAGCATGCCGTGGCCGATGCTGAGTAATGCAGCACCGAAATCCGAGGCTTCGAGTTGCCAACAGTGGCGCAAGAAAACCAAGCGCAAGAAAAACGCCGGGCTCAGATTTGCCCGGCGTTCTCACCATAATAGTTTGAAGGGATCGGCGAGATCAGAACTGCTATTCGATCTTGTAGGCGTGGAGTGTACCCTTCATCATTTGCGGAACGAACACCGTCTTCGAGGCCGCATCGTAGCCAATATCGGCATTGCCCTGGCCGAGCTCGAAAATCGTTTCGGCCTTGCCATCCGCAAACTTCATGACCTTGCCGGCCATCCAATCCGAGATGAGGTAGTTACCATTGCCGAGAGATTGCAAACCATCGAGGTTGCCCACCGGATTGCCGCCGGCGAGATCAGTGATTTTCTTGTCGGCTAGTGAAATGGAAAGCATGTGCCCCGGTGTTTTAGTCGCCCAGCCGTCGCCAGAGAGCACACCCCAGGTGTTCACGATGAGATTGTCGCCCTCAACAAGCACGCCGTTAGCGCCCGCGATTTCATCGCCTCTCAGCCATTCCTCAACATTCCCGCCCGACAGCTTGTAAATCGCATTGCCCATCGTATCGGTTGCGTAGATATTGCCCTTTCCATCAGCCGCGATGTCATTCAACAGTTTGGCGCCAGGAGCTGCGTGCTTGGCCACGATTGCACCGTCGGCGAGATTGATCTCGACGATTTCGTCGATGTCGCCGACATAGAGTTTCCCATCGGATATGGCGAGCCCCTTCGGCGCATTGAGACCCTTGACCCACTCCTTGTTGACGGTCTTGCCATCCATCGAGACCTTTGAGATGAAGCCGTTGCCGTCCTTGGTGGTGGCATCGCCATTGACGTTGCTGACGTAGACCGATCCTTGATCGGGAAGCGCACACTCGGGACCAGCAAGCCCAGAGATCTCCCAAGACTGCGTGGGAGTTGCTGCCTTCGAAGCGGGTGGCGCGCTGCTATCGCAACCTGCCAACGCCAATGCAGCCACTACGGCACTGCCAATTCGCATCTTCATAACTCTGCCTCGCTTTGGTTTGATTTTTGGACCTCTCTGACAGGCCCTTGCTCGGAACGAAAGTTCAATAGATTGGAACTTTGTAGCGCACCTTCATGTGGGAATTCCAGCCTTGCAATCAAGCCAACTTGAGTTCCATTTTCCTCCTGCGACACCAGTCGCAAACCTGAAACGGTAGCGCCGCAAGCCAGCAATTCGGGCGGGACCATTGCGCGGCTAAAAAAGCACGCTACAAATGGCCGCGCTTTTGGCTGGCGCATTTCTCGTAACTTTCGCGCCCGCAATCGGAAATTCTTTATGGACTGGGACAAACTCAAAATCTTTCACGCCGCCGCCGCTGCTGGCAGCTTCACCCACGCGGGCGAAGCCTTGCACTTGAGCCAGTCGGCGGTGAGCCGGCAGGTTTCCGCGCTC
>CAZSNH010000372.1:0-3311 GCA_964607855.1 uncultured Hyphomicrobium sp.
GCGTGCCCAATGGGGAGAGGGTCGCTCGGGACCGGACATCGGCCGCACGTCACCGATCGCTCAGCAAGGGAGATTTCCATGTCGCTCAGAGCCATTCCACTCACCGTCGTACCGTTCCTCCTTTACAGCATCCTGGTACTCTTTTCGGGAGGTGATGGCACCGTAGATGGTGCGACCGCCGCCAAGAACTTCCTCGCCACTGAAATCTTCGGCCTCAACATGATGAGCGGCGCACGCTGGTCGTTCACGTGGGGAGACTTCATCCTCGTCGTCACGCTCGTCGTACTCTTTATCGAGATCCTGAAAGCGACCTACACGTCGACGGCGTCACTCATCGATCATGGCCTGTCGATGCTCGTCTTCATTGTTGCCCTGATCTTCTTCCTCATGTCGCAGCAGGCCGCAACATCGGTATTCTTCCTCATTATCGTGGCCCTGCTCATAGACGTTGTTGCGGGCTTCATCATAGGAATTCGGGTTGCAAGGCGCGATATCGGGCTTGGCACTGCCGACCAGTGAACGGGATCACTTCGGCAGCTATCGTGTTGATTAATCAAGAGAACGGCTGGCAAGGGCGCCAGCCGTTTTCGTCTTGGTATTCGTATTAAAACTCCATCAAATTTTAAGCCTTCTTAGGAAATTGCAACTAGCCTCGGAAGAGTATTTCATTGCCGGAGATTCGTGCTGGACCACCGTTGCGGCGGGGAACGGCCGCCAGATCGGGGCTAGATCTCTTGAACTCGCCAACCAAACCTGCATCGGAAGAAGCAACCGCAGAGGTTCTTCCCTATCCCGGCGCGGCCGGGAAAGGGCGATCGATCGTCACCTCCGAAGGGGGTGAGCTGCCGATCGAATCCGAAGCCTTCGATCTCGTTGGAATCCTTTCGGCAATTGATGAGACCGCCTACACGTGGGATCTCGTGTCCGACCGCATGGACTGGGAAAGCAATGCCGCTACCGTGCTAGGTGTCCGAGAGGTTGCCGATATCGCGACCGGTTCCGCCTTCCAGGCCGGCATTGCGGCTGAGCACTTGGGACGCCGGAACGAGGCCATTTCGGCCTCGCAAGCCAAGGGCATACTTCGCGGCGTTCCATACCGCGTGCAGTACCGTTTCCAGCCGCAAGGCCCGAGGAGCAGTGTGTCGATCTGGCTCGAGGATCACGGCCGTTGGTGGCCGGGCGCCGATGGTAGACCCGCGCGGGCGCGCGGCGTCATTCGTGTGATCAACGAAAAATACTGGGACGAGCAGCGCCAGCTTCAGAATGCGGATCAGGATGAGTTGACGGGTCAGCTCAATCGCCACCGGCTGACGGAAGCTTTGAGCGCGGTCGTTTCGCGATCCGAACGCAGCCGCATGCCGTGCGCATTCCTCGTTGCCGGCGTCAATAATCTCGCCGTCATCAACGAAACCTTCGGCTACGACGTGGGTGACGAGGTGCTGCGTCAGGTGGCACGCATCATCCGCGAAAAACTGCGCGGCGGAGATACGCTCGGCCGTTATTCCTCCAACAAGTTCGGAATCATTCTCAACGATTGCGGTCCAGGCGCCATGAGAATAGCCGCCGACCGCTTCATAAAGGCGGTTAAGAATACGCCGATCCGCACGCCGGCCTGTCAAATTTCGGCGACGATTTCGGTGGGCGGAGTCATCATTCCAGACCAGGCATCTTCGCCACAGAGCGCGCTCAGTCACGCGCTGCAGGCCCTCGAGAAAGCCAAACACAAGCGCAACGACACCTTCATGGCCTACGAGCCGAGCCCTGTGCGCGAGTCGGCAAGGGTGCGCAATTCGAGCATTTCGGAAGAGGTGCTTTCTGCACTCGATGAGGGCCGCATGTATCTCGTGCTGCAGCCCATGGTGTCGGCAAAAACCGGCAAGCCCGAAATTTACGAATGCCTTTTGAGAATGGCACGGATCGATGGCTCGACGATTTCCGCGGGCGATTTCATTCCGGTTGCCGAACAGCTCGGACTGTCTCGCCTCATCGACAGGCGAACCCTCGAGCTTTCCGTCGAACTTCTGCGCAAGCACCCCGAAATCGTGCTCTCCGTCAACGTTTCAAGCCTGACGGCGGGCGATCACGAATGGATCGTGACGTTGCACAAGCTCACCGGCGGCCGGGCTGATCTCACAAAGCGGATTATCGTGGAGATTACGGAAACTGCCGCGATCCACGACATCGACCAAACGATTGCGTTCGTCGATACGCTGAAGGAACTTGGCTGCCGTGTTGCCATCGACGACTTCGGTGCGGGCTATACGTCGTTCAAAAACCTCAAGGTGCTCAACGCCGACATGGTCAAGATCGACGGCGCTTTTGTCAAAGACGTTCTGCGCGACACGGGCGATCAGGTATTCATCAAATCGATGATCGAGCTCGCCAGCACCTTCGGAATGGAAACCGTTGCCGAATGGGTGGGTGATGAGGAAACGGCGGCATTTCTTTGCAAGATGGGCGTGACCTATCTGCAGGGCTTCCATTATGGAATGCCGATACGCGCCGATAGCCTCGGCGGCGCACTCGAATCATAAATTTGCGCGACAGATATCCGCCGCACTGCGAGGAGGAATCGTTCAGGTGCGATCGCGTGAGAGCTGCTCGATGCGCCGCTGCATTTCCGCAAGCTGGGCCTTGAGCTCTCCGAGCTCTTCTCGTGGTGCTTCAGTCGGGCGCGCTTGGCCCTGCGTGACGTCACGCTCGGCGATATCCTTGGACTGTGCAGCGGCACCGAAGGAGGTCCACATCGACATGGCTTGCTCGAACATTGCCATGTTCTTGCGCGCCTGCTCTTGGTAGGCCCCGAAAGCAGTCGCTGGATTTGTGAAGGCATTGGCGAACAGGGAGCGGAATTTCTCCTGCTCCTTGACGAGATTTTCGAGACTGAACTGCAGGTAGCTCGGAACCATGCGTCCGATGCTATCATCATAAAAGCGGATCAACTGGCGCAGGAACGGAATGGGCAGAAGCGTTTGACCGCCTTGGCGGCTTTCCTGTTCGACGATGATCTGCGTGAGCACGGCGTGCGTGAGATCGTCACCTGTCTTGGCATCGTAGACGACGAAATCTTTGTCGGACCTCACCATGGCCGCCAGATCCTCGAGCGTCACGTACGTGCTTGTCTCGGTATTATAGAGACGACGGTTGGCGTACTTCTTGATGACCACCGCCTCTTTCTTTTCAGGCTGCTGGTCCATTTTGTTGAGCATCATGAGAGCCGCTCTGCTATCCTTGTTGCAGTGCGGCATCGTAACACAGCCATGCGGTGCGATGCCAGACCAATCTCACAACAAAGAACTGCTTTGCGTCAA
>CAZSNH010000373.1:0-3310 GCA_964607855.1 uncultured Hyphomicrobium sp.
GGGGCGGGCGCGCGGCGCGGGCTGGTCAATCGCCGCCTTCGGCGGCCCCGGAAGCTCAGCACGGAAAGTCGGGTTTGCGCTTGTCAGCTTCGCTCGCGGAAGGCGGGCCAGACGTCTCGATGCCCCTGTTGTGGCGCATCTTCAAGGATGGAGACGACGCCAAGCCGATCATAGAGCGCATCGCAGCCCAGGTCTCCGAAGATCTGCCGCCGGGAAAATACACGATCGAGGCGCAGCTCGGGCTCGCGGTCGCTCGTGGGCCAGCCGAAGTGTCCTCTTCCGAACCAACCGTGATCAAGGTGCCGATGCGTGCCGGCACGTTGAAACTGACGGTTCCGGGTCAGCCGAGCCATGCCCCGCTCCCTGAAGCCCTGCTTACGTTGTGGCGCAAAGAAAATGGCGCGGAGAGTACTGCCGCAGCGGACTCTTCTCCGATCTGGCTCGGACGCGGCAACGACAACGAGCTCACAGTGCCCGAAGGCACGTATCTCATCCGTCTCGAGTCCGGACTCGCCGATCCGATCCAGGAAGTGCAAGTGAAAGCCGGCGAAGAAACCCGTGTCGGTTTTGATCTCTCGTTCGGACGGCTCGATCTCTCAGCCTCCATTGCCGAGGGTGCACCGCCCATATCGGACGTGAGCTTCATCGTTCACGAGGATGATCCCGATGCACCGCAGGGCCGCCGGGAAATCACAAGAACGGCGCATCCCGGACCCAGCTTCTCGCTGCCGTCGGGGACTTATTATGTAACCGCCAAGACGTCTCGCAATGAAGTCCGCCAACGCATCGCTATCGGTAAGGGTGACTTGGTCAAGAAGAACATTGTGGTCGGCCTCACGCGACTCGACGTCAACACAGTCCTGGAGAATGGATCGCTTCCCGCCAATACGCTCGTGCTTCACCGCGTGCTGTCGATCGAAGCCGAGCCGAAGGAACTTGCGCGTGAAACTGGCCTCGACGTTTCGTTCCAGCTTGCCAGTGGACGATATCGTGTCGAGACCGCCATCGGGTCGGAAAATGTCAAGGTGACTTCGGATGTGGAGCTTCAGCCCGGACGCGACGCCAAGATTTCCGCCCGCGTTCAGGCGGCGCGGCTCACTGTCAAGCCATCAGCCGCGGCCTCCGCAGATTCGGTCTGGGAGGTTCGCGACCAACAAGGCATGCTCATCGCCCGGCTCAAGAGCGCTGAAGGACGGACCGCACTCTTGGCACCGGGGCGATATTCACTGAGATCTGCGTCGCGAGACCAGAGATTAGACAAATTCCTGGAACTTAAGGCCGGAGAGACCCGCACAATCGAACTTGCCGCGCCATAATTGACGACTAATAACAACGCTCGGGGGGCGCCGCCACCAGCGCCTTGCTTCGGAGGATAGGGATGGCAGCCAAAGGTCTCGAATTGGTGTCATGCTGACGTCTTGGTCGCAGTTTGCTCGATTGAGAACTTGCCTTCACGCGGCAAGCCGGATTGTTGCCGCCTGCATGGTGACCGTCGTGGTGTTCGCTCTACCGAGCTCGCTGTGGGCCCAGCAAGCCGATGGATGGGGTGCAGGTATCAGCGAAACCAAACCCGGAACAGCTGAGACGGCACCCAATGACGCTGGCAATACGACGACCGTTCCGAGATCGAACGCAGGACCACCCCCTACCCCCGCCGCTTCACCTGGCAAGGTGAAACTCGTCGCGCTCTTGACCGATAACGGCCAGCAAATTGATAAGGGCCTCATCTGGCGCGTGTTTCAGAATTCAGCCACATCGGAAGCAAAAACCAAGCTCATCAGCACGCACCGTGATGCAAGTCCCCTCGTCAAGCTGGAGCCTGGCGACTACGTCGTGAGTGTCGCCTTCGGACGCGCCCACCTCACGCGAAAAATCGCGGTCAGGGGTGGGGGGAGCGAGCCCGCGATCGAGCAATTCGTTTTGAACGCCGGAGGCCTTCGCGTTTCGGCCCTTGTCAACGGTGTCGAAGCCGCCCCTGGCACACTCACTTATGAAATCCAGTCCGATCGTGACCAAAGCGATCGGCGCAAAGTCATTATGACCGGTGCCAAGCCGGGGCTCATCATCCGCCTCAACGCCGGCATTTATCACATCGTTTCGACGTACGGCGATGCGAACGTCAAAGTGCACACCGACGTCACTGTTGAAGCGGGCAAGCTGACGGAGGCGACGATCTCCCATGCGGCGGGACGAGTGACACTTAAACTGGTACTCCGCGAGGGCGGCGAAGCCCAATCCGATACGCAGTGGCGAATCGAGACCCCTCAGGGCCAGGTTGTGAAGGAGACCGTTGGCGCACTGCCGTCGCACTTCTTGGCTCCCGGGCAGTATCGCGCAAAGGCCGTCACTCAAGGCAAGACCTATGCTGGCGATTTTACGGTTTCCGAAAATCAGGCCGCCATCGTCGAGGTTTTGATGCAATAGCAGCAGCCTTCGCGACACGGCGTGGCGGAGCCGCTGCAATCATCTAGAAGTCGGTGAGAACCCAATCCGTCGGGCAGCCAAACTGGCGCATCAACCGGTCGACCATCTCGAATTCATCCCGCTTTTTGAGATCATGCAACAGGGTCCGTGCGATCTGCCAATGCTCGCACGCCGTCGTCAGATCGCCACTCGTCCGGGCAAGATCGCCGAGCTCGATGCGAGCCTGAGCCTGAATGCGTCGCTGGTCAAACTTTGCTGCGCATCGCACACACCGCGTCAGGACCTGCGCCGCCTCTGCCGGGCGGGGTCCTTTGAGCAGTTCAAGAGCCAGTTGCAGATAGAGGCCAGCTAAGTCCTGCTCATGGCCCGAGCGTTCCGCGCCTTCAATGGCTTGTAGGAGGCGCTGGCCTGAAAGCTGCAGCGGTTGCGCCGGTTCCAACGGCGCCGGCGAGACGACAACTTCGTCGAGCGCGAATTCGTATCGAGCCGTTGCTTGTGTCTTACCAAGCACTCCCTCCCTGCGGCTGCGCGAGATGCTTCGAACGCTAAGAGCAACCACAAGAATGAGGATGATGAACGGCAGCATCAGTGCCGCCATACCCATTGGACCCGAGAGATCAAATGAACTCATACAATCCCCGCCACATCATCTGAATGGGGGAGCGTACATGAGCCCGCCGCGCGTCCAAATATCATTTGCGCCCCGATCGATCTTCAGTTCTGATTTTGTCCCCAAGTTGCGTTCGTAGAGTTCCCCGTAATTTCCCACTTGCTTGATCAGCTGATAGGCCCAATCGGCCGAGAGACCCAATCCCTGGCCAAGGTGGCGATCAATTCCGAGGAAGTGCTGGACCTCAGCCACTGTTGACGTCTTGACCTCGTCGAT
>CAZSNH010000374.1:0-3270 GCA_964607855.1 uncultured Hyphomicrobium sp.
TCGGTGGGCAATACACCCCTCATCAAGCTACGCCGAGCCTCGGAAGAGACGGGATCGACGATCCTCGGCAAAGCCGAGTTCATGAACCCTGGCCAGTCGGTCAAGGATCGGGCGGCTTTGTTCATCATCGAGGATGCTGTCGCGCGTGGCAGGCTTCGACCGGGCGGCGTGATCGTCGAGGGAACTGCCGGCAACACCGGTTTTGGTCTTGCTGTGATTGGCAATGCCCTCGGCTCCCGGACTGTGATCGTCATTCCCGATACGCAATCGATCGAAAAGAAGGATGCACTCCGGACGCTTGGCGCTGAACTCGTCGAGGTGCCCGCTGTTCCCTACAAGGACCCCAACAACTACATCAAGTACTCTCAGCGGCTTGCAGAGGCGCTTTCCCAATCCGAGCCTAACGGCGCAATATGGGCGAACCAGTTCGACAACGTAGCCAATCGCGATGGCCACGTGAGGACGACGGCGCAAGAAATCTGGAACCAGACCGAGGGAAAGGTCGACGGATTCGCGTCGGCAGTGGGCACGGGAGGGACGCTTGCTGGGGTTGCAGCGGGGCTGAGAGCGAAGAACAAGAATATCAGGATCGCACTCGCCGACCCGCCCGGCGCAGCGCTTTACAGCTACTACACGTCGGGCGAACTCAAGGCCGAGGGAACGTCGATCACCGAGGGCATCGGCCAAGGACGCATAACCAAGAACCTTGAGGGTTTTACCCCCGACGAAGCGTATCGAATTCCAGACGCGGAGGCGCTCAAGATTGCCTTCGACTTGCTATGGGAAGAAGGTCTGTGCGTCGGCGCGTCAACGGGTGTCAACATCGCTGGCGCCATCCGGCTTGCAAAGTCGATGGGCCCCGGCCACGTCATCGTGACGATGCTTTGTGACTACGGTACGCGCTATCAGTCGCGGATGTTTAACCCGGCATTCTTAAAGGAAAAGGGGTTGCCGGTGCCTTCGTGGCTCGCGGGCTCAAGTCGCGAAATTCCACGCGTCTTCATAAATGAAGTTGCGCAGAATGCCGGACATCGCGAGCAGGTTCATGTTGCGAACCCCCGCAAGAGTACAAGGCCCACCCATTAGTTCGCTTCTCCAGAGCATCGTCCGCAATTGATCTAGGTCGTCGGATAACGCGACGGGGCGTCGCAAGACCGATAGCGGTGAAAGCCTGCCGATATTACGATAACGGCCGCAATAACCGCAAAGACAGGCGCACATTGATCATAGGTCTCGATTTGAGAGCAAGGTTCGGAGTGCAGGGTCAGATGACAGAAGTATGATGTCCGGCGGGATGCACGACTCGACTGGATCTTCAGATGACACTCGAAAAAGACAAACGCAGGAAGGCCGTCACCGATGAAGAACGTTGGGCGGCCGTTGTTGCGCGCAACAGCGCTTTTGATGGGACTTTCTACTATTCCGTCGCCACGACCGGGGTCTATTGCCGCCCGTCCTGTCCCGCTCGGCTCGCGAACCAAGCCAACGTCAAATTCCACAAGACATGCGACGACGCCGAGGCCGCCGGCTTCCGGGCCTGCAAGCGCTGCAAACCCAAAGCCTTGTCATTGCATCAGGAGCACGCAGCGAAGGTGGCCGAGGCATGCCGGCTGATCGAATCATTCGAGATGACGCTGAGGCTCGATGACATCGCCGAGGCCGTGGGACTGAGCCCCTTTCACTTCCATCGCATTTTCAAGTCAATCGCAGGCGTCACGCCCAAGGCTTACGCCGTTGCGCACCGGCAGAAGCGCGTGCGCGCAAACCTCAAACGGGGTGGTACGGTGACAGAAGCCATTCATGACTCGGGCTACAATTCGAGCGCCCGGTTCTACGAGACATCAAAACAGCTCTTAGGCATGACCCCCAAGGCCTTCCGCGCCGGAGGATTGGAAGAAGAAATTCGCTTTGCCATTGGGGAATGCTCCTTGGGCTCGATACTTGTTGCTCAAAGCAAGAAAGGCATTTGCGCGATCCTCTTGGGAGACAAGCCTGAGAAGCTTTTGCGCGATCTTGAGGACAGATTTCCGCTTGCGCAATTGATTGGCGGCGATCTCAAGTTTGAAAAACTGGTGGCCAAGGTCGTCGGCTTTGTGGAGGCGCCGGCTATCGGACTGGATTTGCCGCTTGATATTAGGGGAACCGCCTTCCAGCATCGCGTCTGGCAAGCTTTGCGCCGCATACCTGCGGGCAAGACCGCGAGCTACACGGATATTGCGCAACAGATCGGCAAACCCAAAGCTGCGCGTGCGGTGGCTCAGGCCTGCGCATCAAATACGATCGCCGTTGCCATCCCTTGCCATCGTGTCGTCCGCAACGACGGAGATCTCTCAGGGTACCGCTGGGGTGTCACACGCAAGCAGGCGCTCCTTAACAAGGAGGCGAAGTCGTGAAAGAGCATTTCGTCGGCATACATCGAATGGGGTTCCGTGCATGCTTGAGGAGAAGGAAACGCATCCGGATTGGCAGGTCTAATCCCACGTCGATCAAGGGGCGGCGTTGCTTTTGTCATTGATTGCAGACCCGCAAAAGGGGAACACGTGGAAGCTGTTGGCGGAACCTGCAACACGGCAAAGGTGACATTCTCTCAGGTCAGCGGCACACGGTCGGCATCATTTCTTGCGACGAAGAATGAAGAACCGCTCCCAACACAAGGATCGTTTCAACGGACCTGCCGCGCAGACGTCCGTGCAGCTCCTTGCGCCAGGCGCAGTATTATTGCGTCACTTCGCCAGTGATGATGCACCGGCTTTGTGTGCTGCACTCCGGAAGGTGCTCAAGCGCTCACCATTCCGGCATATGATCACCCCTGGGGGGCACACGATGTCGGTTGCAATGACCAATTGCGGCGCATTGGGCTGGGTGACGGACCGGAAGGGCTACCGTTACGATCCAATCGATCCTGAGACGGCAAATCCGTGGCCGGAGATGCCACGCGCCTTGTTGGAGCTTTCCGTCTCGGCCGCAGAGGCCGCTGGCTATCATGGCTTCACGCCCGATGCCTGCCTGATCAACCGGTATGTGCCTGGCTCGCGTCTAACACTGCATCAGGACAAGGACGAACGAGACTACAAGGCCCCCATAGTGTCGGTCTCTCTGGGGCTTCCCGCAAAGTTTCTTTTTGGCGGGCTTACGCGCACCGACAAGGCGCAACGAATCCTTCTCCATCATGGCGACGTGTGTGTCTGGGGCGGGCCCTCTCGCCTTTGCTATCACGCAATCGATGCCCTCAAGGAGGGTTATCATCCCCTGACAGGCCGCTGCCGCATC